>JANQEZ010000233.1 GCA_028278115.1 Clostridia bacterium | reverse complement strand
TAAAACAGATTCATAAAAATCACTCAAATGAAATATCAAAACCCCCTTAAGTATTGATAAACTAAAATTAATGCTTTACTAGCTCAACGAGTTAATTTATAAAAGCGTATATCCATAAAAAAATAGGGATATAAAGCTGATTTTTAATATAGGCTTTGTATCCCTTATTTTTGTATCTAACTTTGAGGCTTTGGATTTTTTATGAATATGATTAGAATATAATATTTTGATTAAGCTTATCATAAAACCTATAGATAGACTATATATAAAAAAATATTAAATGATTCCATAGGAGAAATTATGGGTATTTACTTTTTGAGATGAGTTTTTTAAAGGTCAAAACGAAAATATAATTTAGATAGAAAATTTTTGAAGGGAGGAAGATTATGAGGGATTTAAAGAAAACAGCATTATTTAATTCCCATGAAAAATATGGAGGAAAAATCATTAATTTTTCCGGTTGGGCTCTGCCTGTTCAATATGAAGGATTAACTGCTGAACATAAAGCAGTGAGGAATTTTGCAGGGTTATTTGACGTATCCCACATGGGTGAAGTGGAGGTCAAGGGAAACGGAGCCTTTGATTTTGTACAGAATTTAGTTACAAATGATATTTCAATTCTTAAGGATAACCAAGTTATATACAGCTTTATGTGCTACCCTCATGGTGGTATTGTAGATGATCTTTTGGTATATAAGTTCACAAATAACCACTTTTTCCTAGTCATAAATGCCAGTAATGTAGAAAAGGATTTTAAGTGGATGGAAAAAAACCTTGGGAATTATGATGCAGAAATCTTTAACGTGTCGGACTACGTGTCTGAGATAGCTATTCAAGGACCAAATGCCCAAAGAATATTACAAAAGCTAACGGATTTTGATCTGAACGAAATAGAGTTCTTCCATTGTAGAAGGGATGTAAAGGTGGCGGGAGAAGACTGCATGGTATCAAGGACGGGATATACAGGAGAGGACGGTTTTGAAATCTACTTAAGCCATAAGCATGTTGAGAATCTATGGGATAGGCTCATAGAAGTCGGGGAAGAATATGGATTAAAGCCTGCTGGACTTGGAGCCAGAGACACCTTAAGATTTGAAGCCGCTTTACCACTATATGGCAATGAATTGTCAGAGAATATAACTCCACTAGAGGCGGGATTTGGATTCTTTGTAAAGCTGGATAAAGCAAATTTTATAGGAAAAGAAGCTTTATTAAAACAAAAACAAGAGGGTCTTCAAAGAAAAATTGTAGGACTCGAAATGATAGACAAAGGTATTCCTAGACATGGGTACGAGGTAATGTCAAATGGAAAGGTAATTGGATTCGTAACAACAGGTTATTCACTTCCAGCAGTAAAGAAAAATATAGGTCTTGCAATGGTTGATATTGAGTATTCTGAGCTAGATACTCCAATAGAGATTAAAGTCAGGAAAAGAATATTAAAAGCAAAGGTAATCAGCAAGAAGTTTTATTCTAAAAAGTATAAAAAATAATTTAAGGAGGAATTTTTATGAAGGTATTAGAAGAACTTTATTATTCAAATGAGCATGAGTGGGTTAGGGTAGAAGGAAAAAAAGCCTATATAGGAATAACCGACTATGCCCAACATGCTCTGGGAGACATTGTTTATGTTGAAATGCCGGAGCTTGGTGAGGAAATAGAGGGAGGAGATGTTTTTGGAGCAATAGAATCGGTGAAGGCTGCCTCTGATGTGTTTTCGCCAGTATCGGGAAAGATAGTCGAAATAAACGAAGAGCTTGAGAACTCTCCTGAGCTTGTTAATGAGAAGCCCTATGAAAGCTGGATTCTAGCCTTAGAAATGTCGGATGAGTCTGAGCTTAAGAACTTAATGAATTCTAAGGCATACAAAGAGTTTTGTGAAAATGAAGACCACTAAAGATAAAGGCTTTTAAACCTTAATTAAAACAGAAACTAAAGACCATTACCTTTAAATAATTTATAGTTAGGAGGGAGTTTATGCATAGATATATTCCTAATACCGAAGCTGACAAAAGACAGATGCTAGATAGTATCGGAGCTAACTCCATAGAAGACCTGTTTGAAGATGTACCAAGTGAGCTTCGTCTAGGTAGAAATCTAAATATTGGAGAAGCTTTATCTGAGATTGAACTTTCAAACCACATGAATGCCCTTGCAAATGAGAACAACAGCATATCGGACCTTATATGTTTTCTAGGAGCAGGGGCATATGACCATCATATACCGACTACGGTAAAGCATTTAGCAACAAGGTCTGAGTTTTACACATCCTATACACCTTACCAACCGGAAATAAGCCAGGGAACACTTCAGATAATATTTGAATATCAAACTATGATTAGTAACCTTACGGGGATGGATGTATCCAATGCTTCGCTGTATGATGGCCCAACAGCGGCTGCGGAAGCAGCTATGATGGCCTGTGCAAGCACAAAGAGAAAATCAATAATTGTTTCTAAAACCGTTAATCCTGAGATTAGAAAGGTGCTCCACACCTATATGAAGTTTAGAGACCTAGAGCTTATAGAGGTTGATATGAACGATGGAGTCACAGATGTGGAAAAGTTGAAATCAATGATTAGCAAAGATACAGCCGGAGTAATGATCCAAAGTCCAAATTTCTTTGGGATTATTGAAGATTTAACAGAGGTAGAAAAAGTAACCCATGAAAATAAAGCTCTACTTATAAGCTATACAGACCCAATTTCCCTTGGAATATTAAAAAGCCCCGGTGAGCTAGGTGCTGATATTGTAGTAGGTGAAGGACAATCCCTTGGAACTAATTTGAATTTTGGGGGCCCATACTTAGGATTTTTAGCGGCAACAAAAAAATTAGCTAGAAAAATGCCTGGAAGAATTGCCGGACAATCCCTTGATGTTGATGGGAAAAGAGCATTTGTTCTTACCCTGCAAGCTAGAGAGCAGCATATAAGGAGATATAAAGCCAATTCAAATATATGCTCCAATCAAGGACTCAATGCACTAATTGCAACTATATATTTAGTGACTATGGGTAAAGAGGGACTTAGAGAAGTAGCAGCTAGGTCTACACAAAAAGCCCACTATGCCTTTGAAGAGCTTATAAAAAAGAGGAAGTTTAAGCCGCTTTTCAATAAGCCATTCTTTAAGGAATTTGCAGTAACCAGTGAATTTGATAGTCGAATGGTCAATAAAGCCCTTTTAAAGAGCGGGATTCTTGGGGGCTATGAATTAGGAAAAGCTTATCCACAGTACAAAAACGGACTATTATTCTGCGTAACTGAAAAGAGGACTAAGGAAGAAATAGATAAGCTAACAGGTGTTATGGAGGTGATATAGTGAGAGAATATAATAGCCTAATTTTCGAGGTTTCTAGGGAAGGAAGAAAAGCCTATTCCCTTCCTAAATGTGAACTCTGTGAAGATGAAATCAATGAAATAATCCCAGAAGAATTCTTAAGGACAAGTGATTCTAAGCTGCCTGAGGTAAGCGAAGTGGATGTTATAAGGCATTTTACCAATCTATCCAATAAAAACTATGGTGTTGATACAGGCTTTTATCCTTTAGGCTCATGTACAATGAAGTACAATCCAAAGATTAACGAGGATATGGCTGGTATCCTTGGATTAAACTCTATTCACCCGTATCAACCAGCTGAGACTATACAGGGCTCCCTTAAATTGATGTATGATTTAGATAAAATGCTTGCAGAAATATCAGGAATGGATAGAATAACACTTCAACCAGCAGCAGGAGCCCATGGTGAGCTTACTGGTTTGATGATAATTAAAGCATATCATCAAAACAGAGGAGACTTAAAAAGAAAGAAAATAATTGTTCCAGATTCTGCCCACGGAACAAATCCAGCAACTGCTGCGGTGGCAGGATTCGATATCGTTGAAATAAAATCAGATGATAATGGAGCAGTAGATATTGAGGCTCTTAAAAGGGTTTTAGATGATGAAGTAGCAGGATTAATGTTGACAAATCCCAGTACCCTTGGACTCTTTGAGACTAATATAAAGGTTATAGCAGACCTTGTTCATGAAGCAGGAGGATTATTATATTACGATGGAGCAAATATGAATGCTATCGTGGGGATTACAAGACCGGGAGATATGGGTTTTGATGTAATGCATTTTAATCTGCACAAAACCTTCTCAACACCACATGGTGGCGGTGGTCCGGGTAGCGGTCCTGTAGGAGTAAAGGAGCATTTGGTTAAATTCCTTCCAGTACCTGTTATTGAGAAAAAGGATGATAAATTCGTTTTAGATTATGACAGATCAGAATCCATAGGTAAAGTAAAGGGCTTCTATGGTAATTACGGTATGATGGTTAGAGCTTATTCATACATTCTCACAATGGGCTCTGAGGGTCTGAGAGAAATGAGTGAAACAGCAGTACTAAATGCAAATTATATGATGAATAAGCTCAAAGAGCATTATCATCTACCTATTAAGCAGGTTTGCAAACATGAATTTGTACTAGGAGGACTTGAAGAAACTAGTCTGGAAGTATCCACATTAGACATAGCTAAAAGATTACTTGATTATGGATATCATCCACCTACAATTTATTTTCCATTAATAGTTAGTGAAGCCATGATGGTTGAGCCAACAGAAACCGAGAGCTTGGAAACTATTGATGCTTTTATCGACACCATGATTAAAATAGCTGGAGAAGCAAAGGAAAATCCTGACCTACTTAAAACAGCTCCACATAATACGCCGGTTAGAAGAATAGATGAGGTAAGAGCTGCTAGACAACTGATTGTCAAGTGGGAAGATGAATAATTATATCCAGTTGATATAGCAGTAATATCTCAGCATATAAAAAGCATAGGGGGTGAATTAAATGCTATTTGCCCATGATGGAAATGTAGAGAAGGCATTTAAAGACAGCATTATGGATTCTATCAAGGGAAGAAAAGCTAATATATGTGACTCTTGAGATAGCGTAAAGCTAATGGCACTTCCGTGGGGAGTGATGGAAGAAATAGATAGTGAGAAGCTTGAGAATATAAGAGAATATATAAATATGGTAGTGAATACGAAGATACACCTAGATACAGGTGAAAGGGCAAGGATACTCAAGGCTGATATCAAGGAAAGAAAAGGGCAATATAAGTTGATATATAGATATCAACTGGATTAATGCAATTATGAATCCCCCCATAATTTCCACGGGGGGATTTAAATATAGCTTATATATGTGTGACCCTAAAACTTAACCTTTTTTAGAAATATTTC
>JANQEZ010000217.1 GCA_028278115.1 Clostridia bacterium | reverse complement strand
AAAATATTTTAGTAATAGATGATGAAAATGAAATTCGTGAGTTGCTTAAAATATATTTAAGTAATCATGGATACAAGGTTTCTGAAGCGAGTAATGGATTAGATGCATTATCTATTTTAGATGATAATAATATTAACTTAATTTTAGTTGATATTATGATGCCAAAGCTAGATGGTATAGAATTTGTAAAAAAATTGAGAATATATTCAGCTATTCCAATAATATTTATATCGGCTAAATCTGAGGATATGGATAAAATATTTGGATTGCAAGTAGGGGCAGATGATTATATAGCTAAGCCCTTTAATCCACTTGAAGTAGTTAGTAGAGTTCAGTCCCTGCTAAGGAGGGTGGAGAAGTATTCTGCTAAAACCGAAAACAATTTAAAGGGTATTATTGAAATCGGAGATTTGAAGCTGGATACAGAAAGATGTGAACTATATAAAGGTGAAATTCTCAAAAAATTGACATCATATGAGTATAAAATATTGTTTATGTTGATGAAAAATCCATCAAGGGTTTATACTAAGGCTCAAATATATGAAAATGTCTGGGGCAAAGACTATTTGGGTGATGAGAATATTATAATGGTCTATATAAGCAAGATAAGAGAAAAAATCGAAGATAATCCAAAAAAACCAAAGTATTTGAAAACCATCAGAGGGTTGGGATATAGGTTTGAAAACAATGTTTAAAAATAATAATAAGAAAGTCTTAAGTTCTTTCCTATTCAAAAACTACATAGTAATCTCATGTCTATTGGTTTTTGTATTGATACTATCTCTATTTTTATCGGATATTCTTGTGGATACAATATTATTTAAAGGATTAAGATTAGAAGAATTAGATGCTGAAGATATCTATTCATATCCCTTTGAAACAATTAATACGGAAATTCTAGATGCTTATGGTGGATGGTATGAGATACTTGATGAAGAAAGAAAAGTAATTTTTGTAAAAGGTGAAAAAAAAGATAATATATTTGAGTATTCTGATAGAGAATTGTTTAGCAAAATTGGTTTGAAGAATGGGATTAGTGGAAGTGACAACTTGATTTATCACATGTATCCAGTCAATGGCCCAAATGAAGAAGAGTACTTATTATTATGGAAGCAACCAAAGAATTTATTCAGTTATAGTATGAAGGCTTTATTAATACTTATAATTAACTTTTCTATCTTTTTATTAATAGCTTTGTATTTTTATAGCCTATACTCAGTGAGACAGATAAAAAAACCCCTTAAAAAAATTGTTCATGGTATAAAGGAGATGGAAAGACAAAATTATAAAATTCGATTGAACTTTAATACAGAGCATGAATTTGCAGAGATTAGAGATGCATTAAACAAAATGGCTGAGCAACTTGAGCTTAGCAAAATAGAAAAAGAAAAGGTTGAAGAAGCAAAAAATAAGATGCTCCTCCATTTATCACATGATTTAAAGACTCCTATAACTTCAATTTATGGTTTCTCAAAACTTTTATATGAAGATGATATAAAAGAAGAATTAAATAGAAAAAAGTACACTAAATATATCCATGATAAATCATTATACTTAGCGAATCTATTAAAAGATTTATTTGAATTTGCAAAGCTTGAAGATAGTAATTTAAAAATAAAGAAAGAAATAGTTAACATAACTGAATGGTTAAGACAGATTATTATTGAAATGTATGCTGAAATAGAAGAAAAGGGCCTAAAGCTTGAAATAAAAATACCAGAAGAAAAAATTGAGATTGAAATTGATGACATTAAAATGAAAAGGGTTATAACTAATATAATTAATAATTCAATTAAGTATACCTCAGATGGAACAACAATATATGTTGGATGTAGTAAGATACATAATGGGGTACAAATAATAATAGGGGATAATGGACCTGGTATAGATGAAAGCATAAAGGATATAGTTTTTGATGATTTTGTAGCCGGAAATCATAAACATAAAGATGTCACAGGTCTAGGACTTGCCATAAGCAAAAAAATTATTAACCTACATGATGGATTAGTTGCTTTAGAGGAGGATGAAAAATACAAAACTAAATTTTTAATTACACTACCTATTAAATGAAACTGTATTTTAAATTAAATACAGTTTTTTATTTTGAACTTAGATTGCAAATAGATATTGTTGTAAACGGATTTTTTCTTTATCAAGATTTAAGGTTTCATTAAGGTTTCATTGAACCTCCATTAACCTATAGATGTTATTCTTATGACATAAGATATAAGGAGGGAAATTCAATGAAGTATTTAGCTAAAAGGAGTATTTGTCTGGCGATATCTTTAGTTATTATATTTTCACTAAATATGTCATTTGCACAGGTAGATAGCTTTAATAGGAGAGCGGAACTAGAAACAATGATTGATGAGTTTATGAAGGAAAGCATGGAAAAATATCATGTTCCAGGTGTAACATTGTCTATAGTTAAGGATGGTAAACTATACTTTAAGAAGGGATATGGTTATAGTGACCTAGAAGATAAAACTCCAGTTAATCCCGACGATACTTTGTTTAGAATTGGATCTGTAAGTAAACTATTTACTGCCACAGCAGCTATGCAATTATATGAAAAAGGTAAATTGAGCTTAGATGACCAAGTGAATAAATACTTAGAAGATTTTAAGGTTGAGTATTTTAATAAAAAGCCAATTACAATTCACCATCTTTTAACCCATACAGCAGGATTTGATGAGAGAATAATTAATATTTTATCCAATGATATAGGGGAAGAATTGCCTCAGCTTGACGAATTTCTAAAGGAAAATATACCCAGTACTATAAGGGAGCCAGGCGAAATAATGCAGTATTCAAATCATGGAATTACTATGCTGGGCTATATTGTAGAAGCTGCAAGTGGTAAAGGAATAGATCAATATATAAAGGAGAGAATATTTGAAAAGCTTGATATGAAAAATTCAAGCTATTATTTCACAGAGGATTTGATTAGAAAGACATCCAAGGGATATTCTTTCTCAAATAATATGAATGTAGAGCTTGACCCTATTAGGGTAATTACACATCCAGCAGGCTCTATCCTGTCAACTTCAGAGGATATGTCAAAATTCCTAATTGCACATTTAGAAGGCGATAAGCTATTGAGAGAAGAAACACTTAAAAGTATGCAGCGAACTCAATTTACCCATTATGATAAGATGCTTGGAAATACATATGGCTTCTATGAGGTTATGAGGGCAAACAATAAAGTAATTGAACATGGTGGAAATACTCCTGCCTTTGCCAGTCTGTTGTCCTTACACCCAGAATCTAAATTAGGCTTTTTCATATCATGTAATTCTAATGAAGGTGGAACCCTCCTCAGGGAAGAGTTCGCAAATAGATTCTATGATCATCTACTAGGAAAGGCTTCCCCAAGAAAAAACATATTAGAACTAGAAGAAAAAAAAATAAATATTGAAGATTATGTAGGTAAGTATACAGTAACTACAATTACCAAAAAAACCCCTTTAAAGCTCCTTCGGCTCCTACTTGGACATGTAGAAGTTAAGAAAATTGATGATAGCAATATATCAGTAGAGCAAAAGGGTGAAGAAGTCATATATAGTAAAATACAAAAAAATCTATTCATAGACAATATAGAAAATAGTTACCTAGTATTTCAAAGAGATTCAAAGAACAGGTTATATATGATAAAGGAGAGAGAACCTTTCATGGGATTACTTACTGGTATGTATGGCAGCTATGAAAAGGTTAATGAATTCTCTTTAGCAATAGAAGCTAGTATCTTTACTACATTATCGGTACAATTGGCATATTTATTGATAATTCTGATATCCTTTATTAGAAAGAAAAAAAAGAGATATGTAGGTGGGGAATTTATAGCTGAAAGATTAATGATGATAACATCCTTTATGATTTTAGTTTTATCAGGAGTATTTATATGGATGATTGCAAAAGTGATTTCTCTTAATATGGATTTTAGTACAGTTTTAGTTACAATTCATATACTAAGCTATGCACTCCTTGGATTGACTATAACAACTACTTTCTTTACAATTAAGACATGGAAAGAAAAATACTGGTCTGTTAAGGGAAGAATCTGGCATACAATAGTAAATCTATCTTCCATAACAATGATAATGTTTATTTCATATATGAATTGCTTTAATATCTTATATTAGCATACAATTAGTAAAAGTTTAAATGATTTTTGACTTGTTTAATTAAGAAAGTCCTTATCGAGTAATGAAGCAATGCTTGTAGCAAGTGTGTTAATGTTGTAAGTTAGTTATATCAACATTTCAAATTAATAAGAAATCGGCATTTATTATCGAATCTGATAATCAAATGTCGATTTTTATTTAGATTCATTGAATAAGGATATGTTATGTCAAACAGACAGAACATTTAATTTATTTTGATGGCTATTGACATCACTCAAAGAGAGGAATATAATAACATAGAGTGATAATGATAATCAAAATCACAGTCAAGCAAAGTATTTAAATTAAAAAGATGGAGGGTTAAGTTATGGTTCGCCTTTATACAGAAGGCATAAACATTGGGTATGGTGAACATTTAGTTGTAAAGGATCTCAGTGTGAAGATTCCAAATAAAAAAATTACGACAATTATTGGTCCAAATGGTTGTGGTAAATCTACGCTGCTCAAGGCAGTTACCCGTATAATTTCTCATCAATCTGGCTCTGTAATATTAGATGGGAAAAATATATTAAGGGAAAATACTAAAATACTTGCTAAAAAAATGGCTGTACTTCCGCAAACCCCTGAGGGTACAAGTGGACTAACAGTTGGCGAGCTGGTATCCTATGGACGTTTTCCATATCAAAAAGGCTTTGGACGCCTAACCCAAAAAGATTATGAGGTAATTAACTGGGCCTTAGAGGTGACGGGAGTAGCAGAATTTAAGTTTCGCAGTGTTGATGCTTTATCAGGAGGCCAACGTCAACGTGTTTGGATAGCAATGGCCCTTGCCCAGGAAACAGAAATTATCTTTCTTGATGAACCTACCACCTATTTAGATTTAGCACATCAATTGGAAGTACTAGAGCTTCTTCAAAAACTAAATATGGAGCAAGGTCGTACTATTATTATGGTACTTCATGATTTAAATCATGCTGCTCGTTTTGCAGACTATATCATTGCTTTAAAAGAAGGCAAGATTGTAAAAGCAGGAAATTGTGAAGATGTTATTAATCAGAAGATACTCAAAGAAGTATTTCAAATTGATGCTGAGATAGGAAGGGACCCACGAACAAATAAGCCGATGTGCATTACTTATGATTTAGTAAAAGGAGAGAATAGACATGAAAAAAATATTAATACCTATGATGCTAATATTTGCGTTAATTTTTAGTGCTTGTAGTAATAATGCAGTGGATAGTGGAAATACTTCAGCTTCCAAAGAAGTTGCAACAGAGGAAAAAGAAAATTCTGAAGCTGTTGAAGAAACTAAAACAGAAACAATTATATATGAATCAGAAACTGGTCCTGTCGAAGTTCCAGCAAGAGCAGAGAGAGTTGTTGTCTTGAGCTCCTTTGCTTCTGGTAGTGTAATGGCCCTTGATACAAATATTGTTGGTATAGATATGTGGTCAAAAATGAATCCAAGATATGAAAAATATATTAAAGATGCAGTGGAAGTATCTGACGAAAGCCTAGAAAAGATCATCGAGATAGAGCCTGATTTAATCATTGTTCCATCAACAAGTAAGAATATTGAAAAACTAAAAGCCATCGCACCAACAGTATCTTTTACATATGGAAGTGTTGACTACTTGGAAAAATTCTTAGAAGTCGGTAAATTGTTAAATAAAGAAAAACAAGCTAAGGAGTGGATTGACGATTTCAAAGGGCGTGCAGAAAAGGCTGGAGAAGATATTAGAGCAAAAATTGGAGAAGATGCAACGATTTCTGTTATAGAAAGCTTTGACAAGCAGCTTTACGTTTTTGGTAATAATTGGGGTCGTAGTACAGAAATTATTTATCAAGAGATGGAATTAAACATGCCTGAAAAAGTAAAGGAAATGGCTTTAAAGGCTGGTTATTATGCAATATCTGCTGAGGTTCTTCCAGACTTTGCAGGAGACTACTTAATATTCAGCAAGGACATAGATGCAGATAATTCATTCCAAGAAACTGAAATATACAAAAATCTTCCTGCTGTAAAGAACAACCGAGTATTTGAAGCTAATGCTAAAGAATTCTATTATAATGATCCTATTACTTTAGATTTTCAATTAGATTTCATTAAGAAAAGCTTACTTGGCGAATAATCTTGATATACGGAAGAATTCTTGATTCAAGGATTCTTCTTTCCTTTATAGTCATGCTGAATTACAGCTTAAGGTAAATTTTACGAAAATAATGAATGCTTCTAGGTTCTTTCAGTAAAAATTTATTAATCTTTAGAGCAAGATTATTTTATTCCATTATTAGAAAGGTGAGAGACTGAAGATGTATGAAAATAAAGGTCTTGGCACTTTTATAAAGAAAATGCTGATAGCCATACTTGTATTTATAGCAATGTTTATTATATCCATGATCTTTGGTGCTGCTGATATATCAATCAACGATGTCTGGCGTGCCATTACTACCAATGAAACCGGGGATAAACTCTTAATTATACGTGGGATTAGATTACCCCGTGAAATTGCAGCAATATTAGTTGGAGCAGCTTTAGCTGTAGCTGGTGCAATTATGCAGGGGATGACCAAAAACCCCCTTGCTGATCCGGGTTTACTTGGTCTTACAGCCGGTGCCAATGCTGCTTTGGCTATTACTATGGCTTTTTTTCCTGCCGTTAGCTATTATGGAATTGTTATTACATGTTTTATTGGGGCTGCCCTTGGTGTTGGTTTTGTTTTTGGAATAAGCTCCTTAAGAAGAGGTGGCTTTAGCCCCTTCAGAATTGTATTAGCCGGTGCTGCGGTTTCAACCTTTTTATATGCTGTAGCTCAAGGTATTGCCCTTTACTTTAGGCTTTCAAAGGATGTATCTATGTGGACCGCAGGCGGCTTAATAGGAGTATCATGGAAGCAGCTGCAAATAATCTCCCCATTTATTCTAATAGGCATATTTACTGCTATTCTTCTTTCAAGACAGCTTACAATCCTCAGTTTTAGTGAAGAGGTGGCAATTGGATTAGGCCAGAAAACAACGCAAATAAAAATTATACTTTTAATAGTAATCGTTTTGCTTGCAGGTTCCTCAGTAGCCCTTGTTGGTAATATGGTCTTCATTGGATTAATGATTCCCCATATGGTTCGTCCCATTGTTGGTACTGACTACAGATTTATTATACCAATGTCCTCGGTTTTAGGTGCTTCTTTAATGCTCTTGGCTGATACAATAGGTCGAACAATCAACGCACCCTATGAAACACCTGTAGTCGCTGTTATAGCCATTATGGGTCTTCCATTTTTCCTATTCATTGTACATAAAGGAGGGAAATCTTTCTCATGATTCATCCTTCTGTAATACAAAAACAAAGAATTATTATTTTTATTCTATTAATATTGATATCCATTGTTGTTGTTATAGGCATGGGTATGGGATATTCCTCATTGTCCTATGATAGACTCATTCCTACCATTTTTGGTCAAGGTACCTTTAAGGAAGAATTTGTTTTATTTAGTATTAGACTTCCTCGAATTATAATTACTTTGTTATCGGGTATGGCCCTTGCTTTATCGGGTTCTATACTACAGGGAATTACAGGTAACGATTTAGCAGACCCGGGCATTTTAGGTATCAATTCGGGAGCTGGGGTTGCAGTTACCGTTTATTTTTTATTTTTTCCAATTAATGCAGAAACCTTTGTTTTTCTGATTCCAATAATGGCATTCTTTGGTGCATTAGCTACTGCTTTTATACTTTACCTTTTATCCTATAGTAAAAATGAAGGACTTAATCCAACAAAGCTAGTTCTTATAGGAGTTGGATGTTCTACAGCCCTTTCTGGACTCATGATTGTTCTTATTTCAGCTACTGAGCGGCAAAAGGTTGCTTTTATAGCAAAATGGCTGGCGGGAAGTATCTGGGGAGCCGATTGGCCTTTTATTTGGGCCATTATTCCTTGGTTAGCTGTTCTCATACCCTTTACATTTTACAAAGCAAATCGATTGAATATTCTTTCCCTTAATGAGCCTGTTGCCATTGGACTTGGAATATCAATTGAAAGGGAACGAATTCAGCTTCTATTAACTGCTGTAGCACTGGCAGCTTCAGCAGTTTCAGTTACAGGGGGAATTGCTTTTGTTGGCCTGATGGCTCCCCATATAGCAAGATCATTAGTGGGTGCAAGAAATCAACTGTTTATCCCTGTTGCAACACTAATTGGTGGTCTGCTGCTATTATCCGCAGGTACTATTGGACGATTTTTAGTAGAACCAGATGGTATTCCTGCGGGAATAATGGTTTCTTTGCTAGGAGCACCATATTTTATATATTTATTATTAAAGAAATAGATAATTTTGATATTTATAAATAAAAAATCCCTAATGGAGAAAATCTCTGTTAGGGATTTTTTATTTTAAAATAAATAATTACTTTATCTGTCGTAGTAATTATGTTATAATAAAATTACTACGACAGATGTAGTAAGATTGATGGAGTAATTTTATTTAAAGATAAACGC
>JANQEZ010000206.1 GCA_028278115.1 Clostridia bacterium | reverse complement strand
CCTCATCAATATGTATTATATAAAAAGATAGAAGCGGCTAAGTTTTTACTCATTAATACATCTTTAACCATAAAGCAGATAAGTTATAAACTGAGCTTTTCTGACGAATATTATTTTTCTAATCTATTCAAAACTAAAACTGGTATGTCACCAAAAAAGTATAGAGATTATTATTTGACACTTTAAATCACTTTTGTTACAATAAAAATACAAATAAAAGAAAGGAGATATAAATAGGCAGATGAAAATTAACTAATCTTATGATAGTAGTTGAATAGTTTAATTCAGGTTCTAGATAGGATTAGTATGTTTATTTATACCCTTCTTATATCCATGCATGATGATGGATGTATTTTTATTGTACTATATTTTTCACAATAAAAAAGGTATGCGACACACGATCCTCTCTAGACATAGGGAGGTTTTTTTATGTTATTGATTGATGCAAAGGATATTAAAAAATCATTTGGTGAAAGGGTTTTATTTGAAATTCCATCACTAAAGATATATTCAAATGATAAAGTAGGTATCGTTGGGAAAAACGGTTCTGGGAAAACTACTTTGCTCCATCTATTGCAAAATAGAGATATGAATCATGAAGGACATATTCAAATCATGGGAAGCTTTTCTTATATCACTCAGTTAGACACTCCTACAGATGAATACCTAAATGCTGAGGAAATGAGTAAGTATGGTTTAACCCATAGGAAAAGAGAGACCATGAGTGGAGGAGAACTGACGAAGCTGAAAATAGCACAAGCTTTATCAAGTAACCAGCATATCCTTTTTGCTGACGAACCGACTTGCAATCTGGATATAAAGGCTATCCATGAGCTGGAGAATCTATTAATAGATTATGTAGGTGCTGTTGTCTTGGTTTCACATGATAAGGAGCTTTTGAATAGAGTCTGTAATAAAATTTTAGAAATTGAAGATCAAAAAGTGACCGTATACAAAGGGAATTATACAGACTATATGCATTTAAAAGAGGAAAGAGAACAACGTAAGCATGTAGAGTATGAGCAATATAGAAAAGAAAGAAGACGTTTGGAAAAAGCAATGATGCAAAAAAGCAGCCAAGCTAAAGCAATGAAGAAGACACCTAGTCGTATGGGTAATTCAGAAGCCAGACTGCATAAGCGATCAGTAGGCGTCAAAAAAGCAAAGTTGGAAAAGAATGCTTTAGCCATAAAAAAAAGAATTGAACAGATGGAAATCAAAGAAAAACCAAAAATACAAAAAGCAACCAAAATAACCCTGCCAGAGTATTTAAGAGTTTATTCTAAAACTGTAGTAGAACTAGAGAATCTTCATAAATCTTTTGGTTCAAGGCATTTGTTTTCCTGCAAAACTATCCGTATCAAGAACAATAAAAAAACGGCATTATTAGGGGACAATGGAACAGGCAAGACCACTTTGTTAGACATGATTATAAAAGGTAGTGAAGGTATACGATTAGCACCTAAGGCTGTCTTTGGCTATTTCAAACAAAATCTTAAAAATCTTGAAGAAGATAAGTCTATATTAGAAAATGTCATGTCTACAACAACCATGAAAGAAGAAATCGTCCGTACTGTTTTGGGGCGATTATTATTCAGGAAGCAGGATGTTTTCAAAAAAATTGAACAACTAAGTGGTGGAGAACGTGTTAAAGCATCCTTTGCTAAGGTGTTTTTAAGTGATATTAATGTTTTATTAATGGATGAACCGACCAACTATTTGGATATTGAATCAAGAGCAGCACTTATGCAGGTTCTTAAAGACTACGAAGGAGCAGTTATATTTGTAACACATGATCGTGAGTTTATCCATTATCTTGCGGATGAAATTATAGAAATTAAGGATGGTCAGTTAACTTATTATCCTTATCCCTATTCCTATGTACTAGAAAAAGTAGATACACATAAGAATAAGAAATGCCATCAAAACAAACAGTTGCTAGAGGAAAAGATACAATTAGAAAATCGACTGAATTATCTAGTAGGTCGATTAAGTATCCCAGATGGTAAAAGGGATATGAAAGTGTTGGATAAGGAATATCAAGAGGTGCTTATACGTTTGAAGGAATTGAGAAAGCTTTTGTAATTCATAGAATCAATTGGTAGTGTCAGACTAAGTGTGTAAAAACCCATCCTAGCTATGTATGCTGGGGTGGCTATTCTATGTTTCTTTTGTAATATTCCCATAATTTTATTAAAATATAATACTACTTTTTTTGTACATCATTTTTGGGGTGCAAGTTTTTTAAGTTTGATATCTAGGGAACTGGTTTTACATGCTATAGTACTTTTAGTGATGGGATAATTAAATAAACAACTTCATTTTTGGGTCCCATCAGCAACTTTTAAAAGCATGTAAAATTTGAGAAGTCAAGGTGGAGATTTATACTACCTTTACTTCTCAAAAAGTGAACGGTAGTTTATCCTAGATAGGGTGTCAAGCGTTCTGAGTACAGGATTGTAAGCTGATTGAGAATTTTATCCCAACCCCGATATCTTTGTGTCCATTTTTTAGTGGCTTTATCAGTAGCTAAGAATAACATTTTTTGTAGTGCAGTATCTGTTGGAAAAATACATTTGCTTTTTGTTACTTTTCGATACTGCCTATTTAAATTTTCAATAACATTTGTGGTATACATGATACGTCTAATATCATCTGGAAACTTATAAAATGGACATAGTACATCCCAATTATTCCTCCAACTTGACATGGCATGTGGGTATTTGCTTCCCCATTTGTCTTCAAGTTCATCAAGTTTTAGTAAGGCTAAGTCTTCTGATGTTGCTCGGTAAACAGCTTTAAAGTCTCTTGTAAACTCTTTATAATCTTTATAAGATACATATTTAAAGGAATTCCTAAGTTGATGTATGATACATCGTTGAATTTCAGCCGATGGATAAACCGTCTGTATAGCTTCTTTCATGCCTGTAAGCCCATCTACAGAGAATATTAGAACATCTTTTACCCCTCTTGAGTAAAGTTGATTAAGGATATTCAGCCAG
>JANQEZ010000198.1 GCA_028278115.1 Clostridia bacterium | reverse complement strand
AGTAAAACTTAACTTATACATGACCCAAATATGCGATGATTCTGGGCATTTTGGGGTGTGTATAAGTTGTAGTTTTACCTAAAATACCTATAATATAATTTATCTAAAAAGGAAAATAGCCCTATAGCATAATAGAAATTCTCATTTTTAGAATATTTTTCCTAAAGGTGCTTTGTCTTAATATATAGAAATATTATTTAATCAAGTGTATTCATCATGTCTAACTACAGTATACTATAAAGTCAGAGGGGGCAGAACTATTTATGAAGCGTAGGCTTCTTTTCTATCTTTTATTTTTTTATATAGTTTTTTTACAGCTACATCCTCATTCTAATCCTCTATTTTCATTGGAAAGCTTTGCTTCAACCTCCCAAAGCACCTTTAGAGTTGTCAGCTATAATATACGCTTTGGAGCTAGCTCTAATGGTAGACCCGCAATATCTTTAATCGCTGATTTTATTAATACTGCCTCTCCCGATATTATATGCTTGCAGGAGGTAGACAGAAAAACCGTAAGGAGTTTATTTTTAGACCAGCCCAGTAAGCTGAGTGAAAAGCTGTCAATGAAAATGGTATTTGGGAGAGCAGATAATCTTATACCCGGTACAACGGGCAATGTTATACTCAGCAAGTTTCCCATTTTATCTGTGGAAAACAAGATATTGCCCCACTGGAAATATAAGAGAAGTGCTCTAAAGGCGACTATACAAACTCCATCGGGCAATATCAATGTAGTGAATGTCCATCTTTCCCTATCAAAGGCAGTGAGAAAAAAGCAGATTGAAATTCTCAGGGAGTGGATTCTTAAAGATAGACTTCCCACTATACTGGCAGGAGATTTCAATACAGTTGATAAGCAAGAGCTTATTCCAATACTTGCTATTTTAAACGATTCAGCTGTTATTAAGAATAAGTCCCATATAAATACCTTTGAAAACGGTAAATATAATGCTCGAATAGATTATATATTCACACCTAAAACTTATTTTATTAAAGCCTATACCGTTCCAAGGTTTCGCTTTTCAGACCATTATCCTGTAATTGTAGATTTGTATTGATTTTTATGTAAATAGTGTGAGGTGCCAAAAGAAATTTAATCTACTCTTTAGGGCACCTCACACAAATAATAAGGAAATACTCATTATATAGGGAACCAACTTTAAAAAGAAAGAAATTATATTGATGAGAGGGGGATTATGATATTTTATTACACTCTATTGTTGGTTACCTATAGATAAACGCTTTTAAACCTTTACTTTCTCAAAGCTCAATTCTTTTAACACCGAAAAAATCCTCAACTTTTTCTGACATCCAGTCGTGACATGTAAAAATAAATATCTGTCTCCTTTTACATATCTCCTTTAACAATTTTAAGCTGCTATTAAGCCTTGGTCCATCCCAGTTAACCAGCAATTCATCAAAGCAAATTGGCAGGGACTCATTTTCTTTATCTAGATGATCTATCAGGGACAGCCTCAGTGCTAAATATAGTTGGTTTAGTGTCCCCTTGCTAAAGGTAGTTACAACCTGCCTTGCAATGGCTTCGTCAGACTGTTTGACCATGATTCCATTATCTTCGGATATATAAATACCTCTATACTTGCCATTGGTCATAATCTCCAAGTATTTTCCAGCACTCTTAAGAACATCCGGTTGATTTTCTTCCTTAAACTTCTGGTCTGCGAATTTTATTACTTCCGATAAAATCGCCAGCCTATCTCTTTTTCTGCTGCTTCTCTCAAGCTCATCCTCCAACAAAGCCATTCTGCTCTCTACTTCATCTAGCCCTATGTTTTGAGATAATTTATTGATACCTTCTTCTAATTTTCCCCTGTCTACTTCACATTTATGAAGCCTTTGATTAATTTCTTTAAGCTCTCCCTCAATCCTTAATATTTCATAATCGGAAATAGACAGATTATTATTATACTCAAAGTCTTCAATTTCATCATTCAGGATATCTATATCAGATAGCTCCTTTAATTCATCCATTATTGCGTCAATTTTAGCCTTTATACTATAATTATTTTCAACTAAAATAATCCCCTTATCTATATCTCCCGCACCTATCTCCTCTAGCTTTACAATATAATCACCAATGATTTTAACAATATTTTTTTCCTTATCCTCAAGGGTTTTAAGGCTTATACCCAGCTCACTTATTTCTCCTTCAAGATTTTCATTTGTTATTATCTTCTTTTCTAGGTCAACTAATTTATCCCTTAATAAAAATATTTTTTCTTCCTCTCTAATAAAATCTTCAAATGGAAAGCCCCTTAAAAATTTATCTAATTCCCCTTTTCTGTCATCGTAGCTCTCTATAGATTTTTCAACATCCCTCTCAAGCTCCTCCAAATCATAGGCCATATCTTTAATCTTTATTAAGGCTGTCATAAAGATATCATCTATATTTTTTATCATCAGCTTTGAAATAGGTATTTCTGATAAGTATCTGCTTAAATTGTTTTCGTCGGATTGCAGCCTTTCTTTTAACTCTTTAATTTCAGCTTCTAGTTCTTCTAAACCACTTTTTATAGAGTTCTTTTTTAAAGCCCTTTTCATATTTCCAAAGCCTACATATCCAGTTATACCGTAGACTAATATTCCAAAGCCTACTAATCTTAATGGATTACTGTTTAATAAAAAGCCTGCTATTATAAAAATCACAGCCAATATAAGGGAAATAGAATAACTCTTAGCTATACTTAAATCTACTTCGTTAATTGATTTCATATCTCTTTTTAGCAGAGCTTCTTGTAGCTTTTTAGAGGTATTTCTATAATTATTAACTAGGATTTTTAGCTCTGATTTATTTATCATTTTCAGGCTATTTTTTATATTGGTATTCCATTTCTCTGTAAAAAAATTATCTGCTTCATTTATTAACTTGCTTCTAAGCTTTTCAGCATTGATTTTAGCCTTCTTCATATCCTCTCTAAGATTTTCTATAAATGAATATTTTTTAGAATAAGTAATTATCTTTGACTTCTCCTTAAGCGTCCTCTCATCTAAAGGAGTTAAAAAATATTTTTTATTAGTTCTTTCATCTAAAATTTTACTCTTTCTAATCTTTTCATCTCTTATTTCCCCTAAATCACCTTCAAGCGTTCCCTTTCTTTCTTTTATATCTTGAGGCAAGGACATGGATAAGTCACCCAGTACAAGGTTTAAATTAAGTACTTTTAGCCTTTCTAATTTCTTCTTTATAGGCATCAGTTCCTTAGCCTTATTTAGTAATGCTTTAAAGTGTATCTCTTTTTCCTTTAATTCCTTTATCTCTAAATCTATTTCCTCTATTCTTGCATCTGAAGCTCTTATTTCCTCATTTCTAATATAGGCTTGCTTTTTAAGCTTTTTAAGCTCCTTTATTTTAGCATCTAGCTCCTTAAGGAGGTATTTTCCTCTCCCGCTTTCTCTCCATATTTTTTCATATTCTATTCTTATATCCTTTACAGCATCCCTTGTACTTCTTATGACTGCAGTTCCATAACCAGCAAGAAGCTTATCTTCTACTTCGTCCCAGGCTTTTCCTTGTATAGCTATAAGCTCCTCTACCCCTAGTGAATATATTTTTTCATATATATCCATAGATACATGCTTGCTAATTGGTAAAGGATTATTTCTCATATCAAAAATCTTTTCTCCATCCATATATTTTCCCTGGGGTCTGCTTAATAGCTTACGATAAACGATACCCTCTAAATTCTCAGATGTCTTTAAATAGGCTGTAAATTCAATTCTTCCATTTTCCCATGAAGAATAGGGATGGGACTGGGCATTTGCCGGCAAAAATCCATATAGAGCTGTCTTTATTAAATTGAAAACTGTAGTCTTTCCTGCTTCATTCTTCCCATAAAATAATACTATATCTTTACCTATATTATCTATTATCCTATTATCCTTAAATTTACCGAAATCCTTTATTTCCAGCTTAGTTATATGCATCTTCGTCACCCACCATATAGTTTAGAACCTCTTCCTCAATTCCCTCTAGAAGCTCCTTTATATAAGCTCTTTTTTCCTCTTTATTATCTATGCCTTTTTTTAGCAATGGAATATTCACTAGCCTATTCACTAGCTCTTCATTATCATCAATATTATTCAGCACCTTAAAAACCTCTGCAAGCACATGATTACCCTTGGTATAATCCTCAATATTTATTACTCCTATAAGCCCATCGGTTTTAATCTCTAAATCCATCAAGTCTAAATCCAATATCAATTCCTCTGTTATTTCTTCTATATTTTCTGATATTTTAAGTTCTTCCTTGAGATAGGCTCGTCCCATTAGCTCAAGTCTAAGGATGATATCTCTACTTATCAGTCTTTCTCCTTCTATATATTTCCTTATTTTCTTAGAAATATAGGTCTTAAGCCCATTATACTCTTTAATCTCCTCAAAACCCTCTATAGCTAAGGTGTGCCATTCTATTGTGGAAAAGATTTTAAAAGCTACATCAGTATTATGATTTTTATCTATAGTTACAAGGAGTCCTCCCTTTTTACCGATCTCCCTTGGATGCCTTCCCTGTATATTCCCCGGGTAATATATTTGACCCTTATCACTAATACTCTGCCTCTTATGTATATGCCCTAGTGCCCAGTAATCATAGCCTTTAGACTCCATATCCTCCTTAGAGCAAGGCAAATACCTTTCATGACTACCAATCTCCTTTGCACTTGTCACCATTGTATGTACCAAACCAATATGAGGCACTTTATTTTCCTTAATAGGAAAATCCTTAACTAAGTTTCTACCTTCATTATTTGTCTTATGTCCACAGGAGATAACTTTATATATTATTTCATCTTCAGAATTTTTAACCACTACCTTTTCAGCCTTGTCCTCTCTAAAAAGATAGACATTGTCGGGCCATTTTATAGAATTAACCCTATAGCTAATATGACCCGGATCATGATTTCCAGTGCAGTAAAAAACCTTGATATTATTATCATTAAGCCTATTGAACTCACCTATTAAAAATCCCTCTGTTTTAAAGGATAATTTATCATTATCAAATAAATCTCCTGCAATTAGCAAGGCATCCACCCCCTCATATATACAAAAATCCACTGCCTTGCTAAATGCTCTTCTAAGTCCTTCTCTCAGCTTCCTTCGTAGCAGCTCACTTTTAGAGTAAAAGCTGGTATCTAAGTGAACATCTCCTATATGTAAGAATTTAAGCAATTCATATCCCTCCAAATTATTTCTATATGAGTCATGGTCAATCAAAATACTACCTTATACCTATATTGTATCAAATAAATATAATTTTTTATATCATAGCAGGAATTCAAAAAAAAATGAAGAATTTGTTACTTAATAAACTTTTTTAGATATATTTGTTGATATTATGATTATTTTAACATTTTTTGCAATTAAATAATTTAAAGAGGCAGGTAATCACTATGAGTAATACATTCCAAGAAAAATATGAAGTGCTTAGAACCTTTAAGGAAGATATATATCAGACTGTATTTATAGGCTCAAATAAGAAAAGCTTAGATGAAGTAGTTGTTATAAATATACTGCATAAGGATAAGATTTCCAATACTATTTCTAAAGCTCACTTTGCCAATGGGTTTAATAATCTCCTTCATTTAGATGATTTTGAAGAAGATATAGTTGTTATAACAGAGTATAAGGAGGGCACTCCCCTTGGCTCATATTTAAAATTTTTTGATACAACTGTTAAGCATAAGATTAATTTAGCCTATGAATATTTGGCAAGGGCTGTAAAATACGACATTTTTAATAATTCCATAAAGAAGATATTGATTGATGAGTCTCAGATTATCTTTAAGAATGATAAGCTTCATTTTAATGAATTGTTATTTTTAGATGAAGGCTTTTCTCAGCCCACTGAGTTTAATGAGATATCCTTAAAATTAGCTGAGATGATTGAACAGATTGTTTTTTCAAAGGAGCCTATTGTAGATGAGGAGAATGATAAAGTTTCTCAAAAGATTTTAGATTTTATCAGTAGGTTGAAAAGTAATAATCATGGTTTTAATACTATAGAAGATGTTTATAATTCATTTAGAAAAATCTACATTTATAATATCTTTATGGAGGATGAGTATAGATTAGATTCCGATGAAATTACACCCTCTCAGGTAAACAGCTTGCCTCCTGAGGAAGCCTCAAATAGCACTTATATAGGATATAATGAAGCGATTAAAGCCAAGGAAACTAGCGAGCTTCATAGTACTGTAATGGGGTCAGAAGTCGACGAAGCTAATGGGAATGGCTTAACTCCTCTAGAAAGTATTGATGAAATTGAATTTACCGACAATATAAGTGAAGCACTGATTGGCAATGAAGAATTATCTGATCAATCCACTAAGGATCAATGGACTATAAAGACTAGAAACCGAAGGAAAAACAGGAAAAAGAATAGACTCATATTTAGTATAGCTATTGGCTCCATTGGTTTGCTTATACTACTTTATTTTGTGCTATCAAACATACCTAATAATAATGTTCTTCCTGTATCCCAGGAAAATAGTGAAGAAATTAGAGCTAAGGCTTACTTCACATATGAAAAAGATGGTGATTGGTATTATATTATAAATGAAAGTAAAGCCCACGGAAGGAATAATGAAATTTTAGAGACAAAGTGGAAAATATTAAAAGATGATAGGATAGTTAATGAATTTGCCAAGGACAAAAATTTAAAGATTCAATTTGAAAGTCATGGGCAATATACCCTAGTCTTAAGCATTAAAGATAAATACGGTAATACCTCGGACTATAGGGAGACAATCATTTATAATAAATTGGACATAGACGAGCTTAAAAACAATATTGGTTCTGAAGAAAAGCTTGATAATTTAAATCTAGATTATTCATCTGAAAATATTCAAAAGGATTATCAAGCCATGAGAAGCGGCAGCTATTCACTTAAGATTGGCAGTGGAGGCAGTTCTAATTTTGAAAAAATATCTATAAGTGACTTAGATATAGAAAATAAACCTATTATTTCTATGTGGTTGGCATCAAGCTTAAAGGAAACCATAAATATATCGGTTAAAGGGTATAGGAATAACACCCTTCAATTCACTCAGGATATTGCTTTTACTCCAAAGGAGGTTAACGCTTGGGAAATGCTTGAGATAAGCTCAGCAACTAAAAATATAGATGAGATTGAACTCGTATTTAAAGATTTCACCTCGCCTATATGGCTTGATGATATTCAAATTAGCTGGTATAAGTAAAAAAATGCTAAAGCCTTCTTAGGACTGTTAACAATATGTTAGGCTGCCCCGGAGTCCGAATTTTGGGGCAGCCTGAAGCATCCTTACATGCTTCATCTTGTTGACAAAGTCAACAAGATGACAGGCTTTTGAGAAATCCGAAGTTCAAGGCGTGCTGAAAGTGAGAGGTCGCAGCGTATAAAGAAATACGTAAGAGTTCTCACTTGAAGCAACAACGAAGAAAT
>JANQEZ010000180.1 GCA_028278115.1 Clostridia bacterium | reverse complement strand
GACCGGGCTTCCTATGGAACTGGGATGAATGGATAAGAGTAAGTACAGGAACGATGGAGCAAACAGAAAGATTTATAGAGGTATTAGATATAGTATTACAAAAATAAGCTATTGACAGCTAAAAGGGTTTAAGGAAAAAGCCATGGCTAGAACTTTTCCTTAGCCCCCTCTCAATTTATAAAAGCGAGAAGGGGTAGTATTTTTTTGTATAACCTAAAAGCATGACATAAATCTTGTACCATGAAACTAGCACCTTCAAAACCAAAAACATCTTGGGGGCTAAATAACCTTCTTCCTCCATCTTCCCAATCTAAAGTATAGAGAAATAATCACTGCCTCAACTATTACCGATAGAGATACCGCAATCCATACACCATCTGTACCAAAATCTAAAATTATAGATAGTATATATGCAGCTGGAAGCTTGAAGGCAACATTTGCAATAAGGGATGAAATCATTGGGGGAAGCGTATCTCCTGCACCCTTAAACACACCTCCAAAAATCATAGTAAAGATAATAGAGAATAATCCTACATAAATTATTCTTAAATAGTTAACACCAATACTTATAACCTCAGGGTCATCTATAAAGGCCCCTATAATCCAATTAGGGATAATTAAATAAGATATAGAAAAGATTATCATATTTATAGATGCCAGCTTTAAGCCTTCCTTGATAAGCTCGTCAACTTCCTCAGTATCCTTCCTTCCAAGGCTATGTCCAACCATTATCGAAATAGCAACAGAAAGCCCAACCAGGAAAATAAAGGTGTAATTAAAGAGCTGTCCACCGATACCAAATGCAGCTGTACCAGCATTTTCACCTGACCTATAAACAATCCTAAACATCAGCATACCAGTAAGGGGTCTTGCAACCTGCTGAATACAATCCCATATACCGATTTTTAGAATTCTAGAAGAATTCTTTATACTAAGCCTTATATAGTGGAGAAAGTCTTTTATATTATTTCCATAGACCTTCTTAATAATTATGAATGTAATAATAATAAAGGAAATAGCCCTTGATGAAACAGTGGCTATGGCAGCACCCCTAAGACCCCATCCAAACCCAAATATAAATAGCCAATCTAGAGCGATATTTATTATATTTGAAGCTCCAAAAATATAAAGGGGAGTTATAGTGTCACCTAAGGCATGTAAAATAGTCCTCATAGTGCTATTTAAATAGACTAAAAACATACCTGCAAATATAACTCTCAAATACTCACTCGTAAGATTAGTTGTAATTTCATGGGGCTTGAACATAGTTTCTATTATATTAGAAGTATTTAAAAAACAGATAATGCTGATTATGCTTCCAATAAGTGCCGAGAGCAGTATTGATTCGCCGCTGATACTTTTGACAGAAGACTTATCCCCTTCCCCAAAGCTCCTAGTAATTAGAGCAATAGTACCTGCAGAAACCAGTGCAGACATAACAAAAATTACTCCAGAAGCTGAGCCGCCTAGTGAAGCCGCCGAGGCTTCATTGGTTCCAAGCTGAGATATGAACCACATATCTACAGTACCTAATAAAGACTGTAGAATCATACCTACCATTACAGGACCTGCAAGCTTAAAAATCTTCTTAATATAGTCTGTGGAAATGTAGCTGGATAAGTTCATTGTTAGCACCCTTTTGTTTTTTGACTTAGATTGTAGAAGGCTGTTGAATAATGAGGTTGAAGTAATTGCTGTTTATTATTTATTTATCCCACACCGCACCCTTAAATCCATACAAATAAATCATATCCCTTTAAAGTACATTATGCAACCCTTTACCGGGAAAATTATATATAGCCTTCACTAAAAAAATTTAAAAAAGTGTTGATTATTTATAGAAATAGGTATATATTATTATATAGATGAACATATGAACAATTATTCATATGAAAAAATATACTTTAATATTGAGGTGATTAAATGACTAACAAAAATTCAAATAAAGATGCATGTAATTGTAATGTAATCCATGAAGACGTTGTCAATAAAGTTAAAGCCAAGATGCCTAAGGAGGAAAAACTATATGATCTGGCTGACCTTTTTAAAGTCTTTGGGGATAGCACTAGGATAAAGATCATATATTCATTGTTTGAAGAAGAAATGTGTGTATGTGATATAGCAACAACACTGGGTATGTCCCATTCTGCCATATCCCATCAGCTCAGAGTACTTAAGAGTGCAGGGCTGGTTAAGTTTAGAAAAGATGGAAAGGTAGTCTATTATTCCCTTGACGATGAACATGTTAAAAATATTTTTGATCAAGGCTTCAGTCATATAAGTCATAAATAATCTGTAAAGGGGGGAGTATAATATGTCTAGTAAAAGGAAAATAGAGCTATTGCTTGAAGGGCTTGATTGTGCAAATTGTGCTACAAAGATAGAGGGAAAGGTTAATGAGCTAGAGGAGGTTAACGCAGTATCTTTAAACTTCCTTACTAAAACCCTAGCTGTTGAAATAGATAACGAGGATAATATAGAAGCTATCATATCAAATACAAGGACCATAGTAAATAGATATGAACCTGATGTTAAAGTTAAAGATAAAGTTAAAGCAAATATACATGAAGATGATGATCGTGATGAGCCTTGCAGTCATCATGAGAGCCGACATAAAAATGTAGAAGGAGAGAATAAGAAGGAATTAATAAGACTTGGTGCAGGAGCGGCATTTTTTGCAGCAGGATTAATCTTTAATTTCTCCGATATAATGGAGTTTATCATTTTCTTCATAAGTTATATCTTAGTCGGTGGAGAAGTTCTATTAAGGGCAGGAAAAAATATATTAAGGGGTCAAATATTTGATGAAAACTTCTTGATGGCCATAGCTACAATCGGAGCATTTGCTATTGGAGAGTTTTCAGAGGGTGTTGCAGTTATGATATTCTATCAAGCTGGAGAATTTATGCAGGGCTTAGCAGTTAGACGTTCAAGAAAATCTATTGCAGACCTAATGGATATAAGACCAGACTATGCAAATCTTAAGGTTGGAAATGAGGTCAAAAAGGTTTCACCAGAGGAAGTAAACATTGATGATATAATAATAGTAAAGCCCGGTGAAAAGGTTCCCCTTGATGGAACAGTTATCAATGGAAACTCTACATTAGATACATCAGCACTGACAGGAGAATCAGTTCCAAGGGACGTTACACCTGGAAGTGATGTTCTAGGCGGTTTTATCAATAAAAATGGTCTACTAACCATTAGAGTAAATAAGAATTTTGGAGAGTCTACTGTTTCAAAAATACTGGATTTAGTACAAAACGCAAGCAGTAAAAAAGCACCAACTGAAGATTTTATAACTAAATTTGCAAGGTATTATACTCCTGTTGTAGTAGTTAGTGCCTTATCATTAGCAGTGCTTCCTCCATTATTTATTGATGGAGCTACATTTTCAGAGTGGATATATAGAGCTCTTATTTTTCTAGTAGTATCGTGCCCTTGTGCCCTTGTAATATCCATTCCCCTTGGATTCTTTGGCGGTATAGGGGGAGCATCGAAAAATGGAATACTAGTAAAGGGAGGCAACTATTTAGAAGCACTTAATGACGTAGATACAGTAGTATTTGATAAAACTGGGACACTTACCAAGGGCGTATTTAAAGTAACTAAAGTAGAAGCCAAAGGCAGTATAAAAGAGGA
>JANQEZ010000176.1 GCA_028278115.1 Clostridia bacterium | reverse complement strand
ATATTTTTTTACTAATACTATTATATTTCAAAATCCCTAATAGGGCAAATTTAGTTACTACGGGTCTATAATAGTACCTATATTGGCTGAAATCATTCAATTTAAAGGCTTTCAGCAAGCTATCCGCCTTGATTTGGTAAAACTTCAAATTAAAAATTCTATTAGTTTCTACTCAGATTACATGATAGTTTTTGTACACAAGGTGCTAGGAGAGTCGAGGGTCAGGCTCACTTTTAAACTTTATCTACAATTCATTATATAGTCTACTCTCAGATATTTACATAAATTCTTATAAGTATTTTTGATTCATAATTTAAGAACTAATTATTTTTTATGGATTTTTACTTTATTATCTTTTAGTATAAAAGTGAGCCTGTGATACGTAATTGTAAAATTATGAAAGTCTTCTCTTTACTTTTTGCGAATAACTGTTTAAGGTAAGTACAATCAACAAACCTTAAATTGTTACAATTATTTAATGTAATTTTATTCATTCTAAAACATATTCTTACAAAATTTTTAAATAATTCATAGTATACTTCATTAGGTAGTTATGAATAGGCTTTTAAATAATTTAACTGAGATTTTCCTATTTAAAACTACATGTCATCTGTTTGCTTTCCCTACAAAAGTTAATAGATGATATGCTTTCTTTGTAGGGAGGAAAGTTAGACTAGGATACATGGTTTTATTACAATGGTTATATAATTTAAAAAGCGATTAAGGTAACATATACAAATATAATATGGTAGTAATCTATTTATTAATGAAATAAGACCTCTATGTATCTATATAAAGAAAGGTGTGTAAAAAATGAAAAAACATTTTAGTAATATAATCTTGTTTACTTTAATTCTAGCGTTATTTACAATGAGTAGCTTATCTAGTTTCGCATATTCATCTGATAACAATGGAAAAACTGTATTTGTTGATGGAATTGAATATTATGTTAGTATTGATAATGAGTTTACTATAACAGTAGAAACTGTTGGTTTAAAAACTAACGCAAAGTTAATTATAGATAAGTATGGCAATGGTAGTATAAGTGGAATAAAAACTCAAAATAAAGGAGAAGTATACAGCGTTACTATAAATGAATTGAGTTCTAACAGCCTTGATATGAAAATAAAATCTAATGGCAAAGAAATACAGAGATTTACGAAACCACAAGATTTATTTAAAGATGAATATATTGGTCAATCAACTATAGTCATAGGAGGAACTGTTCTAGGTGCAAAATTAGTACAAGCTTTAATAGCTAGTGGATTAATACTTATTGCAACTGGAATTACTTGGGTCGCTGTTAAAGCAGTTGCTGATATATTAGAAGATAGTAGTACAGCATACTTTAAGTGTAAGTTCTCCCTTGGTACACTTTTTATTAATCCTGATGATATAACTAAATCACATGCAATTAATAGAATAAAAGGTGGCTATGATGTATATACTTTCTTACAAGCAAATGCTAGCAGCATTGTAGTTGCAGCAGGGAAAGGAATTATCGGTCCTGAGAACCACTATGCATGGTGGAAACTTGGAGATTATTATGATCACTATCATACTGCAGATAGAAATGGTGCCCATTCTATTTATGGGCTTCCTCAAAAAAGAAGTCTTTAATCATAAATTAAAGATATTGGATTTAAAATTATATTAGTTATCAGATATGGGTGATACTAATAATGCTTAGATAAATAGGAAGCACATATGCTTACTAAAACATATGTGTTTTCTATTTTAAACTCAATTAATCATAAGAATCAAATGGAAGGATTGATTAAAATCATGAGTAATTTTACTAGTGACTATGGTATTAAAAACCTTTATATTAAAGAGTTTCAAGTTTGGAACTATGATGATGATACAAAAATTATTGATGAAATAATTATTAATGCGATTAACTCATCAGAAGGAGTATACGTATATAGAAAACATGCTCATTTATTAGAAGAAAATAGTTTTATTAAATGGATAAAAAATGAATTCTCTCTCTTATTCTATAATCAAATTTCTTTAGAATTTAAAGAAAACAATAAAATTGAAAATCTTGTTCCTCAAAATAATGAAACTGTATATTTTCTTGAATTTAATGAAAATGATAAAGCAAACTTTTTAGAACATTTTAAATTATCAATTACAGCTATAAAAAATAGAATAGGTAAGGAAAAAACTATTAAATATTTAGAAAAAAATTTTTATGTTGACAATCCATTATATGACCAATATGATTTTATATTCACTGTAGGCGATCAAGCTATATTATTTACAGATATTCATGATTTTACATTTATTAAAGCAGAGGTGTAAAATGATAAAGCTAAATAAGATGGTAAAATTTTTATTAGTACTAGTAACTTGTATAGTAGTCTTAAGTTATATTTACAATAAATTTATAGTAGTAAAAAGTATTTCTAATTCGGATAAAGTAATTATTGGGATAATAGATGGACGATTGTCTAAAAACTACGATAATGTTCTTACTAACATTTCAAACAGAGTAAATTCTTCAATAAAGACACATGGGGATGAGTTGATAGTTTTTGCTAATAAATATTATACAGATTTAAATATCTATTATTATGATGCTTCTAATGTCAATGGGGTTGTGGATACCAAGGGTATTATTTCAGGACTAGAATGGATGAAACAAAAAGGAATTAGACATATTAATATAAGTATGAGTTCAAATAAATTTTCAAATAAATTACAGAATTATATAGAAAACAATCAAGATGAATTAAAAGTTTTTGCTAGTTATCATAATTTGGAGCAAACACTAGATTATCCTGCAATGTATGATAATGTAATTGCTTCTGGAAAGAAAAGCCGAATAATCTTCAAAAATAATGATATAGAGTATAGGAGTAATAATATAGTCCTTATTTCAAAAGACATAAAAAGATATAGTGGTAATTCATTTCTGTCAATTATAACTATGATACATGATATAATTTCATGAATAGTATCATTTATTATCTTTACTCACTGATGTTTCAATAAAATAAAAAATGTTTTTCAATTTTTATTTTAGTTTGTATAAAATCAATAAAAGACTCCAGATATATTGACTTACAAAAATATATATAAGAAAATAGGAAGCCTGTATTCTTGATACAACGCCTAAAATATGGACTTTAAAGTATCTAATATATAATCCGTAAAAAATTAACCTTAATAAAAAGACTTAGAATTTTTCATCTAAGCCCTATTGGAATCATATTTATTCACCTTAAAGCATATTGGTGATACTATTTGAAAGTGCAGCAAATTCTTTTATTGTCAAGCTTTCTCCCCTTCTTTTAAGGTCTATATCGCAGGCTGTAAGGCTCTCTTTAATTTGCTCTTTATTTAGTCCTAGATTACTTAAAGACAGGGTATTGAGTAGAGTCTTTCGCCTTTTTGCAAAGGCGGCCCTTACAACGTTGTGGAAAACCTTTTTATTTTCTACCTGTACCGGTGGGTTATCCAGTACCTTTAACCTAATGACTGTGGATTCTACATTTGGATTGGGGATAAATACGGTTTTAGGGACTCTAGTAACTATCTCTGGCTCACAGTAATACTGTACCGCCACAGAAAGGGAGCCATACTCCTTTGTATTAGGCTTTGCCCTTAGTCTATCGGCAACCTCCTTTTGCATCATTACTACCATATCCATGAGAGGAACCTCTTCCTCAAGGAATTTCATTATAATAGGTGTAGTTACATAATAGGGTAGGTTGGCAACTACCTTGACTCTCTGACCTTTAAATTTATGTATAACAAGCTCCTTTAAGTCCACTTTAAGTACATCTTCATTTATTACTTCAACATTTTCATAGCCCTTAAGGGTTTCACTTAGTATTGGAATAAGGGACTTATCTATTTCTATGGCTAAAACCTTCTTTGCTGCTTTAGCTAAATACTGTGTAAGTGTACCTATTCCGGGTCCTATCTCAATTACAACATCTTCCTTTGTTATTTCTGAACCATCTATTATCTTGTATATTATATTTTCATCGGTTAAAAAGTTCTGACCTAAGCTCTTTGAAAATTTAAATCCATATTTGCTTACTATTTCCTTGATTTTCTTAGGTGAAGATAATTTTTCCATTGTATCCCTGCCTTATTTGGACTATTGAAGTCATGCGTCCAGTGTTATTTTAAATTCATCTTAGTTTTTGGATAAACTAAATTTTTTCCAGTGCATTTTCAAACTCTTTTCTCGTGATTCCATAGTTATTGAGTCTATTTAAAAACTGCTTTGAGTTTCCATAACCTATTCCAAGTCTCTTGCCTAGTACATCTCTTCTTTTAGAGGCATTGGGAGAACCTTCTAAGTCATTTCTGATTAAGTCAATTTTTGCAAACTCATTTTTCTTTTCTTTCACTTCACACCTTACTTTAGAAAGGGCTGCTATTATGCTCTTGGGATTTGCATTTTCAATGCCTATGTCTCCATCCTTAAGTGCTTCCTCTCTAGGCAGGAAGGCGTGTTTACAGCCGGGCACTTTACGTTCTATGTTTTTTCTGATTTTCTCTCCGGCAAAGTCGGGGTCAGTAAATATTATAACACCTCTTCGCTCCTTTGCAAGCTTAATTCTCTTTATCGTCTCTTTAGTAATACCAAAGCCGTGGGTTGTAATGACTTCGGCATCTACAGCTTTTTTTACAGCAGCTACATCATCTCTTCCTTCTACAACTATTACTTCTTTTATTATCATATGAACTACTCCTAATCTAATATATAAACCCTAACATTTCTTCTACCAAATCTCCAAGCAGCCTTGGAATCTTCCATAAATAAATCTATTTTATTTCCCTTTATTGCACCTCCTGTATCCTCTGCCGACGCAAAGCCATAATCCTTTGAACTATCTAAAGACTCTACATACAGCTTTGAGCCTAAGGGTATTACTCTAGGGTCTACAGCAACTACTCCTGGTCTTGCCTTAGTTCCGCTAAAGGTTATACCGTACTGAGGATGGTCCGGGGTTTTACCTGTGCTTCCAACGGAAAGGTCATAGGCAGTGGCTTCCATAGTAACTACTTTTTTATACCTTACAACTTCACCCCTTGAAGCTACTAAATACTTCTCTGAGCCCTTTTCAATCATTTCATCAATAGGCTCCTTTATGATCTCTTCATTTATTATCTCCCTTAGGCTTTCTATACCATTTTCATAAACTACTCTATACTCTACCTCTTTTTTACCATTTTCACCATCTACACTTTTCTTGATTTTCCCAGCTTCGATTTCGTCACTATATCTTATAACTGACCTGTAGGGAATCTCTAGCTTTTCTTTAACTACTTTTTCCTCTACTCTAATTATAGTGATTACATCCTTTGGAAAAATTTCTTCATCAACAGAAGGTAAAATTTTATCCTTTTCTCCAATTTCTATGTTATATTCCTTTAATATATCCACAACTCTGTTGTTTGCAGTTAATATATTTAACTCTTTCCCATCCACATTAACTATTACATCAAATGCCCTTTTAACTTCTATGGACATTCCATCCTGTAATTTTGCATCCATTTCAACGCTTAGTTTATCATGATCATTTAAACTAATACTGGCTTTTTCTAGAGCTTTATCAACCCTTGATGATAAGGTTTCAATTACAATTTCTTTATTATCATCTCTTATTGTTATTTCCTTGCTAAATATTGCTTCTATCGAAATAATTGTTAATATCATCATGATAGTCATTATGATGATTATGTTCTCTTTCTTCAATATACTTTGAAGCTTATTTAGTGGCTTCATAGCTTACCTCCTTATATAAATTAGAATTCATGGGTGCATTACCCCTTGAAATTGGTCAAATTTCTCTTTGAGAGATGACCTGTCCTTTAATAGTAGGACTATATATTCTATGTGAAATTGGGAAATTTTATGAACGTATTTTTAACTCACACTAGTCTATAACAAATGAAATCTTATGTCAAATGGGATAAAGGCGTCTGGTGACGTACTTTAGTTGCAAGCTCTAAGTTCCAAGTTGCAAGTATTAGGGTCTTTCTAATAGAGCTTTTAGGCAAGAACAAAGGAGCTTTGTCGGTTAGTAGTTAGTGGTTAGTAGCTCGTAGTAGTTTGTTTATTTCTTTCTTTTTAGGTCTGGATACAAAAAACTTTACTTCCAAAGTCAAACTGGTCATAGGTTCAATTTAGCTTTTAATACTCCAGTTTCCTTCGTCTCAGCTATACAATTCTTAAGCAGTAAGATACATGAGTAAATTGCACAATTAATTGTAATTAGATTTTATAGATAATCCGAAGTAAATGTTAATTTATACATATACTATATTAATGTACATATCAAAATATCCGATGTTTTTAGGGATTTTTGGTGTATATAAATTAAACTTTTGACTGGAATCTCTATAGATAAATATTAAGAGTAAGAGCTTCAAAGCTTTTCTCAAAATACTATTATGCAATTTACTCATGCCAAAAAATCTATTACTTCTTATATGGTTTTAATCTAAATCCATTTCAAAATAAAGTCTGATTTTTTGAGTCTGCCTTTATAGAAATTTAAGTAGAGCATTTTAATTTATAAAAGCGTATATCCATAATAAAGCCTATACATTATAGATATGTGACTTAAAAACTTAACCTTTTTTAAAAATATTTCGTAAGCCAAAGCTACAATGCCTATTTGGATAATAGCTAATGGCTGACAGCAAAATATTGAAAGTAAAGCTTCTCAGCAACACATCTATATGCTATTATTGACATAAATATTTCATTATATTCCAAAGGTGAGTGGACAAAGGCTTCTGGCAAGGCTTAGTCGGCTCTTGGCCCTTAGGGCTAATAGCTTAAGCTCTCAGATAAGAACAAATAACCTTTGTCAGTTAGTAGTTAGTGGTTAGTAGCTCGTAGTAGTTTGTTTATTTCTTTCTTTTTAGGTCTGGATACGAAAAACTTTACTTCCAAAATCAAACTCATAATAGTTTCAATTTTTCGTCTCAAAAGACTTTGTCAGTTCTTGACTTCTACCTCTTAGTATTTAGCTAGTACACTTTGGGTCACAGAAAGCAAATTCCGTCTTCTTTAGTTTCTAGAAATATAAATTTCTACAAATTATATTTTATTTCCCAGGAAATTTTATTTTTTCGACGATTTACAGTATGAGGTGTATATAGAGATTTATTTGATTCTAAAATATTTCTTTGCATTTTCCATAGTTCTTTCTGCAACCTCGTCAAAGGAAATTCCTTTGATTTCTGCAATTTTTTCAGCTACATATTTTACATAGCTGGATTCATTTCTTTTTCCCCTATATGGATGGGGAGTCAAGTATGGAGAATCAGTTTCTATCATTAAATAATCTATTGGAATGGCCTCAACTACTTCAACAGCCTTTCTGGCATTTTTAAAGGTTATTGGGCCGGCTATTGATATATATGCACCTCTTTTAACATATTGCCTTGCCATCTCTGCACTTCCAGAGTAGCAATGCATCAAAACTCCGGTATCAAATGCCTCTTCCTCCTTTAATATATTCATGACTTCATTATTTGCCTCTCTATCATGAACAATTATCGGTAAATTTACCTCTTTTGCCATCCTAATTTGCTCTCTAAACCACTTTCTTTGAATATCTCTAGGAGAATAATCATAATGAAAGTCTAAACCAATCTCTCCAATGGCCATAACCTTGGGCTTATTGGTCATGCCCTTTAAAAGCTGAAGCATCATTTCATCCATAGTACTGGCATCATGGGGATGTACACCAACGGCTGCATAAACTATATCGTATTTGCTAGCAAGCTCTATAGATTTTACTGAGCTCTCAAAGTCTGCTCCGGGATTCATTATGTGGGATATTCCATTTTGTTTTGCCCTCTCTATAACTTTATCTCTATCTTTATCAAATCTTTTTGCATCCAAATGTGCATGGGAATCAAAAAGCATGTTTTTTTCTCCTTCCTTATTGTAGACAAAGGCGTCTGACTATGCTTAGTTAGCTCTTAGGTATAACAGTCGTAACTCTCCAGTCAGAGCAAGGAACCTTTGTCAGCTGGTAGTAGTTTATGTATGTTTTTAAGTCTTTTAAAGTGCTTATACTATTTATTATATAGCTCTTGGCAAATAAAATATAGTTTTTTATAATGGGTAAAACTATAGCTAGCAGCACTATGCTGCTAGCTATATATTAACTTACTATGCTTCCACTTTCAATATCTGCACCAACCAAAGTTAATTTATCTCCTGAAGTTGCTGCTAGTATCATACCTTGGGATTCCACGCCCCTAAGCTTTACAGGCTTTAGATTGGCAACAAGTATAACCTTCATTCCTACTAAGTCCTCAGGTTTATAGTCCTTAGCTATTCCAGATACTACCTGCCTAGTCTCTTCTCCTACTTTAAGCTGAAGAACCAATAGTTTATCTGCCTTTGGATGTTTTTCAGCTTTTGTTACCTCGGCAACTTTAAGCTCTACCTTGGCAAAATCATCTATTGTTATTTCCTCTTTCGCTTCTTTCTTATTTTCCTTCTTTTGCTTCTTATCTTTTTTATCTATATTCTTATCTTCTTTTGACAATTCGGACTTGATTTCCTCTAATTTCTTTTTTATATCTATACGAGCAAATAAAATCTCTGGCTTGCTTATTATCTTAGAACCAACCTCTATGCCATTAAATTCCGAGAGTGTTTCTAAGCTGGTGGCGGTTGTATTTAAAAACTTAAATATTTTCTCTGCCGTCTCAGGTAAAAATGATTTAAGCAGTACTGCTGAGAACCTTATGGACTCCAGTAGATTATATAATACAGCTGCCAATCTTTCTTTCTTTTCCGGGTCCTTTCCTAAAACCCAAGGCATTGTTTCATCTATATATTTATTACTTCTTCTTAAAAGCTTGAATATTTCACTGATTGCATCAGCCACTTTGAGCTCATTCATCTTAGCTTCAACTTTTTTTGGAGTTTCAATTGCAAGGCTTATGAGTTCATCATCTATTGCTTCTTTTTCATTAGGAGCTTCTACTTTTCCATCAAAATACTTATTAACCATTGTTATTGTTCTATTTACAAGATTACCTAAGATATTAACTAGGTCTGAATTAACTCTTTCCATTACTAGCTCCCAGGTTATTGTTCCATCTTGAGCGAAGGGCATTTCATGTAACGAATAGTACCTAACTGCATCTACACCAAAATATTTAGCTAAATCATCGGCATATATTATATTACCCTTTGATTTGCTCATCTTTCCATCTCCAAAGAGCATCCAAGGGTGACCAAAAACCTGTTTAGGTAGAGGTATATCAAGGGCCATGAGCATTATAGGCCAGTAAATTGTATGGAATCTTAGTATGTCTTTACCTATTAGATGTACGTCTGCCGGCCAATATTTATTATATCTATCTTCATGTTTTCCATCTCCATCAAAGCCTATCCCAGTGATGTAATTGGATAAAGCATCTATCCATACATATACCACATGCTTTTCATCAAAGGTAACAGGTATACCCCATTTAAAGGATGTTCTAGATACACAGAGGTCTTGAAGACCAGGCTTTAGAAAGTTATTAATCATTTCATTTTTTCTAGATTCCGGCTGTATAAATCCGGGATTTTCTTCGATATACTTCATCAGCCTATCTTGATATTTGCTTAGCTTAAAGAAATAGGCTTCTTCTTTAGCCTTTTTAACAGCTCTGCCGCAATCAGGACAATTTCCATTCATTAACTGTGATTCTGTCCAGAAGGATTCACATGGGGTACAATAAAGTCCTTCATATTCATCTTTATAAATATCTCCTTTATCATATAGCTTCTTAAATATCTTCTGTACTTGTTTTTCATGATGCTCATCGGTAGTTCTGATGAATTTGTCATAGCTTGTATTCATAAGATCCCAAATGGACTTTATTTCCATAGCTATTTCGTCTACAAACTGCTTTGGACTTTTTCCTGCTTCCTTTGCCTTGATTTCAATTTTTTGCCCATGTTCATCTGTTCCCGTCATGAAAAACACATCATAGCCTTGCTCTCTTTTGAATCTGGCTATTGCATCCGCAAGGATAATCTCATATGTATTTCCTATATGAGGCTTTCCAGATGTATAGGCTATAGCCGTAGTAATGTAATACTTTTCTTTTTCCATTTTTCTTCCTCCTCTTGTTAAATATATAGATATGTGCCTTATAATTTAATATTTTTTTGGGATTATTCCTAACCAACAATATTATATTTATTCGGCTAATGGCTGATAGCCCATAGCAAAACTTTGAAAGCAAAACTTCTAGGCCACACATCTACAGAAATTATTCTTAATTATAATATTAATTCCCTAAGAATCCTAAATAAATTAACTCGTTGTGCTAGTAAATCATTAATTTTGGTTTTTTAATACTTAAGGGGGTTTTGATATTTCATTTGAGTGATTTTTATGAATCTGTTTTAACCTACAAAATATAAGAAAAACAGGTTCATAGCATGAA
>JANQEZ010000162.1 GCA_028278115.1 Clostridia bacterium | reverse complement strand
CAAGTAAAACTTCTGGGTCACATATCTATATATCTATATTTCTATGGATTAAACCCTCCATAGCCATAATATATCCGTAGATACCAAACCCGGCAATTTGACCAATACATGCAGGGGCTGTTACTGATACTTTCCTAAATTCTTCTCTTGCGTGGACATTGCTTATATGTACTTCGATAGCTGGAATTCCCACTGCCTTAAGGGCATCAAGTATTGCAATGCTATAGTGGGTATATGCAGCGGGGTTGATTATTATACCGTCGTATTTTCCATATGCATCTTGTATGTAGTTTACTAGTTCCCCTTCAATATTACTTTGTACAATGTCGATATCTAATTCCAGCTTTTCTCCTTCTTCATGGAGATAGTCACATATTTCGTTATATGAGGTCTTTCCGTAGATATTTTTTTCCCTTATGCCTAAAAAATTGATATTGGGTCCGTTTATTATGAGTATTTTCAATGGTTTCAACTCCTTTGGGACAAAGATGCCTGTGGCACTTTGATGGTTAGTGGCAGTATGAGTCATTCTTAAAGGTCTTTTTCTCTGCATACTATTTCCTCAATTTTATCTACTATGTTTTCAATGCTTTGATGATTTTTTACTTCGTAATGACAATATGCCTTATATAGGTCAATTCTTTCTTCGTATAGTTTATATAGATTTTCTTTGCTATCCTTTAACAGAGGGCGTCCCTTTGTTTGGATATCTGATATTATATCATCTAGGTTTCTATTAATAAATATTATTATTGCATTTCTTTTCAATTTTTCCATGTTATCACGGGATTTTACTACTCCTCCACCAGAGGATATTACAAAGCTCTTATACTGACTGACCTCTTTAACTGCACTGGCTTCTAGCTTTCTAAAGTATTCCTCACCATATAGACTAAATATCTCTGGGATACTTCTGCCCTCTTTAGTTTCTATATAGCTGTCAACATCACAGAAATTCATTCCTAGTCTATTGGCTAAAAGTCTTCCAATAGTCGTCTTGCCACATCCCGGCATCCCGATTAGAACTATATTCTTATCGCTCTTTTGCATATTTTGTAACCACCTTGCCTATAAGTTTGTATCTTAATATCTTTAAAAGACTCTTAAGCAATGACCCTAAGCTGTAACCTGTAACCCGTTACCCGTCACCTTTCTATACCTTCTCTACTATCCTCTCGTATATCCTATCCACGGCTTCGCTGCTAATGCTTATGTCATTCCACAGCTCCTGTGCCTTAATGGCTTGACCAACCAGCATATATAGACCGTTTACAGCTTTTTTCTTTTGTTTTTTAGCATATTTTAAAAATAGTGTTTCTAGAGGATTATATACTAAATCCACTGCAATATCGAATTTTTCCATATCCTCTGGGGAAATTGGGGAGATGTTTACATTGGGGTGCATTCCGCAGGGTGTTGAGTTTATTATTATATCTTGGTTTTCCAGCTTTTTTATATTCTCATAGGATATTATCCTATGGTCTTTAAATTTCTCCTCAACTAAACTAGCATTTCTGCTGACAAATGTAATATCAGCGGCGTTTTCATGGGTTAGATATTGTAACACTGCTTTAGCTGCTCCACCGGTTCCCAGTATTGTTATTTTCTTATTTTCGGCTTCTATACCGAATTTCCTCAGCATTATACCGAATCCAAAGTAGTCGGTATTGTATCCAAAGGCTTTTTTGTCTCTAAAGCATAGGGTATTTACTGCACCAATCCTTTCAGCCTCATGGGATATGTCGTCTAAGTACTGCATTATATCAATTTTATAGGGAATGGTTACATTTACACCCTTAGTCCCTAAAGCCTTAAGTCCATATAAGGCAGTTTCTAAATCTCCCTTTTCAATCTCAAATAGTTGATAATGACCATCAATATTGGATTCACTGAATATTATTGAATGTATAGCTGGTGAAAAGCTATGCTTAAGCTTCTCTCCCATAAGACCAAATAAATTTGTCATTTTATCCCATCCATCCTTTTGATATCAACAGCTGTAAAATTATAAAGTTTGTATTTTCAGCAAGAAAATACTATAAACTGCTGGCTAATAGCTCACAGCAAAACACTGAAAGTAACGTTTTAGAGTCAAATATACATTTTAATCTTTTCTCATTTCCTCAAAGAACTGACCCTGATAATTCTTAATTATTAATTCTTAACTCCTAATTAACTCTGTCTCCTACATAGTTTCCCAATAGTTTAAAATAGGTACTATTCTCTATTATTTCCTCAATGCATCTTTTTACGGAATCATCATGGAGGTTGCCGCTGAAGTCTATATGGAAGAAATATTCCCATGATCTATCTAAAATTGGCCTTGATTCAAGCTTCATCATATTTAAGTTGTTTTTATGGAAATATTCTAATATCCTATAAAGCGCACCGGGAGTATGGGCGGTTGTGGTTACTATGCTGATTTTATTGGAAAGCCCATTGATTTCTAAGTTTTTCCCTATTATTATAAACCTTGTATAGTTCTTTTTATTGTAGTTTATATTCTCTTTAATTATTTCTAAATCATATAGCTCCGCTGCCTTTTTAGAGCAAATTGCAGCTTTGTTTTTAGATTTATCTTCATTAATATACTTAGCACTGGTGGCAGTATTTTTAAAGGGTATTAATCTAAAATCAAGATAATTCTTAAGGAATTCTCTACACTGCTTGAATGCCTGGGGGTGGGAATATACCTCGCAAATTTCGTTAAGCTTAGTACCCTTTAGTCCAACTAGATTATGCTCTACCTTGATACATTTTTCTCCTACGATATAAAAACCGTATTTTTTTAGGAGATCATATACCTCTGCAATTCCTCCAGTGGATGAATTTTCAATTGGAATTACTCCATAGTCTATCTCATTCCTTTCAAGGGCTTTAAATATATCCTCAAATTCTCCTACATTTGTTGTATCTACTTCTGTTCCAAAATACTGAGCCAATGCTTCCTGACTAAATGAGCCCGGCTGACCCTGATAACCAATGGTAATCTCCTTATCTAGGCCACATGAATGGTACTTTGATATATTTTCTGAGGATAGAAATCCATCACCAGTCTCTTTTATAATATGCTTCCTCTGTAAATCACGACTTATCTCCATCACTTTATTAAAGAAGTCCTTGGCTTCATTTTGGAAATCTTTATTCTCTAATCTCCCTATATTTTTTTCTAAAACCTCTAGCTCTCTAGCTTTATTAAATACTGGAAGTCGATTTTTCCTCTTATATTCGCCTATTTCCAATACCTTTTCCATTCTCTTTTCAAACAATGCCAGGAGCTCCATATCTATTTGATCGATCTGATTTCTTACTTTATCTAGCTCAATCATATTAATCCATCCTTTTCCATCATCAAATCAAGTATGGCTAAAGCTGCTGCCCCTTCAATCACCGGAACTGCTCTAGGCACTATGCATGGGTCATGGCGACCCTCAGTCTGAAGCTCTATATTTTCACCCTTTGATATATCTACTGTTCGCTGTAGTCTTCCAATGGAGGGGGTGGGTTTTATGGCTGTTTTAAATATTATTGGCATTCCATTTGTTATCCCGCCCAGTATGCCGCCGTTATTATTTGAATATGATTTTATATTACCATTATCTATATAGAGTTCATCATTAGACTCTGAACCTTTCATTTTCGTCATTTCAAAGCCTGCTCCAAATTCCACTGCCTTTACTGCCGGGATAGAGAAAAGTAATTGGGAAAGCTTGCTTTCCACTGAATCAAAAAGGGGAGAGCCTATACCCACCGGTAAGTTAATTACAGCGGTTTCTATTACTCCTCCAACTGAATCCAGTTCATCCTTGACCTTTAATATATAGTCCTTCATTTCTTCTCCCTTTTCATCCTGTATTACACAAAATTCTTTATTCTGTAGTGTCTTTGATAAGTCTTCATTTATATTTATTGGTTCAAAGGAGGTATCATTAATATTTCCTATGCTTTTTATATGGGCTGCAATTAAAATATTGTCCTTGGATAAAATCTGCTTTGCTATTGCTCCTGCAAATACTAAAGGTGCTGTCAATCTACCTGAAAAATGGCCTCCACCCCTATAGTCATTGAAGCCAGAGTATTTAACGTATCCTGTATAGTCTGCATGCCCGGGTCTTAGAATGGATTTTGCAGCTTCATAATCCCTAGACCTTTGATCGGTATTATATATAATGGAGGTAAGGGGAGTACCTGTAGTTCTTCCATTAAAGAAGCCGCTTATTATCTCGAATTTATCCCCTTCCTTTCTAGAAGTGGATATTTTATTTCTTCCCGGTGCTCTACGCTTCATTTCTTTTTTGATGTTTTCGATATTTAGTTCTATTCCCCGGGGCAGTCCGTCTATGACTATTCCAATTGCTTTTCCATGAGATTCTCCAAAAACAGAAATTTTAATGTTTTTACCCCACATACTGCTCATCTATTTGTCCCCCTAAGTCCACAAAATCTCTCC
>JANQEZ010000160.1 GCA_028278115.1 Clostridia bacterium | reverse complement strand
TTTGCCTGAGAATTTCACTATAGCGGGCACCGCTATAATTTGCACCTTCGGCGGTCGACAAGTCGACTCTCTCCCGAGCCCTTCATCCAGTACTCAGTATTAACTTTCAAATCATGCCTAAATACTATTATCTTCTTCTATAGCCATTATATATTATCGTGAAATATTTTACAATATCTTTCTAATAAATTTATATATTTTTCTAAAAATTTTTATACTTTTTGTCTATTCCTGTCGATGAGTGGATTTTATATGAATTAACCTTCTAATGTTAGCTCTCAGCAATAAAGAATATAGCCAAAACTCCTGCACCAGTATGGGTCCCAATCGTACAACCGATATCAGCTTCTTCTATCATAGAAGGATTTAATTCATCTATAATTAATTTCTTTAGTTTTTCAAGTCCTTGTCTATTTGAAGCATGACCGATACTAATCCTAGTTCCATTTTTCAATCCATTTTCTTTACATATCTCAATCATCTTTTTATAAAGCTTTTTATTTCCCCTTACTTTATCAATTGGCTCTACTTTACCATCAACTATTCCTAAAATTGGTTTAACGTTTAACAAGGTTCCTAGAGCCATCTTCCCTGTACTTAATCTCCCGTTTTTATGTAGGTATTTTAAAGTGTCTACAGAGAATATCTGCTGTGCACCTTCTATCATCTTGTTTAAGGCTTTTAAAATTTCATCTAGGGACTTACCTTCTGCTACCATCTCCGCAGCCATAGTTACAATCATTCCACAACCATATGATAAAGACCTTGAGTCAAATACATAAATATTATCATTTTCTAATTCTTCCTTTGCTATTACAGCAGATTGATGGGTTCCGCTTACACCGCCAGAACCGTTTATGATTATTATTGACTCATATCCCTCAGCTAAGGCTTCTTCTATTGCCATTTTAAATTCACTTGGATTAATTTGAGAGGTTTGTGGTATTTCATCTGCTGTGTTAAGCTTTTCATAAAACTCATCAGCACTTAAATCCACTCCATCTTTATATTCTCCATCAGCGAACCTTACTGTTAAAGGAAGAACCTTAATATTATATTTCTCTGCTGTATCCTTTGGCATATCCGATAAACTATCTGTAATTATTTTTATCCCTTTCATCTAAACACTCCCCCACATCATTTTCTATTTTACAAACCCTATAGCTATACTACATTCCGGTCCAGCATGGGCACCTACAACACAACAGCCCTAGCATTTGAATTAATAATCTCTTTAACCACTTTATTAAATATCAACCTTCCTTATAATTAGCAGTCAAAGGGATTATTTTTCTATCTCTAGGGATTTCGCTATTTCACCTAGAATACTCAAAAGGTCTGTCAGTTAATATCTTTATACCCATTTTATCATCTTTTCACCTTAACAATTTTCTTACAAAAATAATACAACTTATTTTTATATTTTACAAGAAGAAAAAGACAAGGAAGCTAAATTTTATAGTTCCTTGTCTTAGATAGTTATCTCTTGTTATGATCTATCACAGCTAAAGCAATATTTGATGCATGGTCTGCAATTCTCTCAAGGTTACTAATCATATCTAAGAATATGACTCCTGAACCCGGAGTACAGTCTTGATTATTCAATCTGCTGATATGGTTTGCCCTGAGTTTCTTTTCCATATAGTCAATTTCACCTTCTCGTTCAACAACCCTCTTTGCAGTTTGAATGTCTCCAGTCTTTAATGCAGTCAAAGCTTCTCTATATGATTTGGCAACTCTCTTATGCATAAAATCAAGGTCTTCAAGGGCTTTATCAGAAAAGGTTAGTTTATTTTCTATTCTATAGATAGCCAGCTCCGCTAAATTGTCTGCATGATCTCCAACTCTCTCTATATCATTTATCGTATTAAAAAGCCCTTCAACAATCTCTCTTTGTCCACCTGAAATTTCAGTGTTAGAAACCTTTAACAGGTAGCTGGCAATTTCTCTTTCCATTTCATTGATGATCTTCTCAACCTTAAAGGTTTCTTTTGCCATTTTTTCACTCTTATCAAAGAATGCCTTTATCGAGTAATTGTATGACTCTAAAGCGACATTCCCCATATGAAGCACTTCCTTCATAACCTGGCCCATGGCTATAGAAGGTGTTTCTAATATTCTATCGTCAATGTACTTAATACCCTGTATTTCTTTTTCTTCACTAGCATCTCTGGGAAGCATCCTATTAACAAGATAAACTAAAACTGATGCAAATGGAAGCAATAATAATGTATTGGCTATATTAAATAATGTATGGGCATTAGCAAGCTGTCTTTGAGGTATATCTGATAACTCCGTTACTGCCCACAAAATTGGTCCAATTAAGAATAAACTAAATATTATAGTCCCTATTACATTAAACAGCAAATGTACTAAAGCTGCTCTTTTAGCAGTTCTGTTTGCTCCAACACTGGATATCATTGCAGTAACACATGTACCAATGTTCGTACCAAGTAATACCGGCAGTGCAGCTTCTATAGGCAGTAAGTCCGCACTAGCTAAGGCAATAAGCAGGCTAGTTGTAGCACTACTACTTTGTATAATTGCTGTAATTCCAAACCCTGTAAGTATAGCCAAAATTCTATCAGTAATATTTGGCTGTCCAAAGCTTAGAAGAAGATCGACAAATCCTTGATATTCTCTTAAGGGTTTTACAGCATCCTTCATCATATCCATACCTAAAAATAATATACCAAAACCTATAATAATTTCTGCAAAGTTTTTTACCTTTCTGTTTGAAGAAAAAAGCCAAGTCCCTACACCAATACCAACTGCAATAGGGGCAATTTCAGTTAAGCTAACTGAAGCAGCAAGCTGTGCAGTTATAGTAGTACCTATGTTAGCACCCATTATAACTCCAACTGCTTGAGTAAGGTTCATAATACCCGCATTAACAAAGCCTACAACCATAACTGTCGTGGAACTACTACTTTGTACCACAACAGTAACAAAGGCTCCAACAATTACACCCATAAAGCGGTTATTTGTTAAAATCTCAATGAACCTTTTTAATTTTTCACCGGCAGATTTCTCTAAACCACCTGCCATAACATTCATTCCATAGATGAATAACCCTAGACCGCCGACCAGTCCGAAAGCTATGTCCATGTGCTGACCTCCTTTTCCTTTTTTATCTGTTTAAAAGCACATAATATATAATACCGTATTCGATATCCAGTTTTGTTAAATCTATGTTAAATGTTAAATCTGTGTTAATTTTGTGTTAATTTCAGATAAAAAAAGCAGATACCCTTAATTTTCCTAATTTATATAATTTACTTTTAGGAATTAAGTCAATATCCACATTTTTGTCTCTTAAAATATGAAAATAAAATTTATTTATTGCTGCAAAGCCTTTAAGATTCAGCACATATTGGGGAACTTAAGCTGTCTTAAGATTTCATATACAATAATATTAACTGAATTTGAAAGGTTTAAGGACCTGACATCGGAGTTTGCAAGCATAGGTATTTTAATGGCTTTATGTCCAAACCTTTCATGTATTTCTCTTGGCAGACCAGCAGTTTCCCTTCCAAATATGATAAAGCATTCATCCTCGTACTTCATATGAGTATAGTTTTTACTTCCTTTAGTAGTAGATATATAAAAGTCCCCTTTAGGATATTTTGAAAAAAGCTCATCTATATTTTCGTAAATATGTATATCAAGAAGATGCCAATAATCTAGTCCCGCTCTTTTCAAATGCTTATCATCTATAGAAAAACCTAAAGGCTTTATCAAATGTAATCTACTCCCTGTTATAGCACAGGTTCTAGCTATATTTCCTGTATTTTGTGGTATCTCCGGTTGATAAAGCACTATATTGATTGCCATTTCTTTACTCCTTTACAAAAATGTTAAGCTCTATTTTTTTACCTTGTGTTTCAATAGGCACACATATTGTCTGCATTTGGTCAGTTGAAATAGATAGATTACTTCCCATCATTAAAGTAGGAGGTGTAATATCTACATGCACACCGGCATTGAATAGTAACGTGGCAGAATTTCCTAAAATCATATTCCCAAGCTCTGATAATGCACTTTTACTGATTTCATCGAGGGCTGTTACTTCAATTCCCCCCATCATTTTCGATACTATATACATTGCTACACCCTTATCGAGGCTCAACATAGCCTGCCCTTTAATATCACCTGTTATACCAATCAAAATTATTATATCATTTGCATTACAAGGAG
>JANQEZ010000154.1 GCA_028278115.1 Clostridia bacterium | reverse complement strand
AATTTATACACATCAAAAATCCCCAGAATCATCGGATATTTTGATATGTACATTAATATAGTATATGTATAAATTAACATTTACTTTGGATTCTCTATATTATCAAATTCCAATTTAATTGTTATAGTTTTATAATATCCTAAATCACTTACTTTTTTGTTTTAAGTCTTCTAAGTCCCAAGTTAATGAATGTGGAAAAAAGCTTCTTGAATTGTGCTTTGACTTAGATTCTGGACTAAAGTGATTATCTCCACTTGTGTCAACTAAATAAGTTATTTTATCTTTAATCATATTATCTATTTTATCATAATCAACTAATGCATATACATCTGTATATCCTATAAATTTTCCATCTTCAATCTCTGCTACTTGTTGCTGTACAATCTCATTTGTCTTATCTAACCCCATAGATGTTAATGATGAAATTGTCCATCTTTCATTATTATAATTAGTCGCTCTTGCATTTACTTGTACAAGCTCTATTCCATACTTTTTTTGATATTTCTTAAGATCTTCTATATCTATTGGTGTATTGAAAGTAATCGTTGCTCTAACATCAGTTAACTTAGCTTCTTTAATTATTTCATTTTTTACAGCCACGCTATCTTTGTAACCATTCAATCCACTCTCAGTTTTTTCAATTTTACTATAACTTTTTATAGGATCGTAATCTTCAGTATCTGCAAATATGCTGAAACCAGTTATTGATAATAAACTGAGTATTAAAGTAATTCCAATAATGTTTTTCTTCATACTTTCCCTCCTAAGTTTTATGGCCTTGCTCCATCTTTACCATAATATATTTTAGCCTGAATAAGCCCAGAGTTAACGACAGAATTATAATCGCTTATACCCAGTTTACTCAAACCAACATGGCATTCCCACCTACCACTATCATCTGTGTCACCATTTCTATAGTCATGCCAATATGTCGTTATATCATAATATTTTGCCTCTACTGCCCCTAGAGCAACTACTTCTGATTCTTCATTAGCAGGACCTCCTCCACCAAAGAAATCACTTTCTAAGTCATATTTTGGATTTGGTAAATTTGATTTTATTGCATATGCATCCATTTGATCAGTCGACCCATTTCTTATACTAGATATATCAAATGTTAAATAGCAGTTATGTCCTTCTGCATCTGGATGAGTACCCAACCCAGCATTATAATCTAAAATAGAAGATACATTGTGTGAATCAAGTGTAAAACCAACATAAGTTTTAGCCCAATTATGCCACGGACCATCATAAAATCTTGCTGCCATGAATCCAGATGGTGGTGTATATGACCCTGGAAATTTCAATTCACCATTAACATCTATACCATTTGTACGATCATCTAATGAGTAATACCAAGGCTCATCGGCTGATCTGTAAGAAGGAACATTTACACTCAAATTGTAATAATCTATATGATAACTCTGAAAATTTGTTGTAGGCTTAACCCTTATATAGTAGAAACCACTTGGCAGATTTACACCTACATCTTTTCCAATAGTTATATCCTCAGGTGTGTTTCCACTTCTAGTTGAACTAGCTAACAGATTATTATCTGCATCATATATACTTAAGTCATAATCTTCATTTGCAGGTATTTCGTATAAATGCACATTCAAAGTTGAATTTTCACCTAGCCAAACTGAGTAATAATCAATATCATAAGGCGAGTGGATATTTGCATATATAGTGGTATTTCCAATATATCTTGCTTTATCTTTTGAATTGTTTTCTTCATACCCATCTGGGGCTGGATAAGATTTTGCTGATAGTTGATACTTGCTAGTAGTAGAAGAATAGGCAGCATTTCTAGCATATACTTTAATGATGAATGTTAGATCATTTGGAATTTCTAAGTCTTGTATCAATTCATCTTTACCTGCACCTATTTCATATGAACCATCTAAATAATTCCCGTTTGAATCAAATACTTCTAAATCGTAATCTACACCTTCTGGTACTCCTACCCAAAAGTTAGCTGCACCAGTTTTTTCCATAATTACTATATAATGATCTTCATCACTGTTTACATTAATTGTTCCAAACATGTTAGTTCCCTCTGTATAGACATCCGGGCTTTGCCAATTATTATTTGCAATATTGTCATATTCTTGGTAGTCAATAGCCATTACTGAAACGGTTGAAATGCTTAGAAATAGAGCAAGGCTAATTAATATAAATACTACATTCTTAATCCTTTGCATTCATATACCTCCTGGTTTTGTTTTCAAACATCGCATTTTGTTTACATAATCATCAAATTGTCATCAGTTATAATTTCCACAAGTCACACTAAAATCCTATTACTATTAATTTGTTCTAACTATTTCTTTCACACCTCCTGTATAATATTTGTTTTTAGTTTACATAATGTCAATACATCGATTAGATTATCATACCAATATATACAATGCTACATGAAATATATGGGTTTGCTTTAGTCATTAAAAAACATTTGGCTAACATAATGTTGCAAGTTGTCAAAATACCTTATAATGATACACTTAAAATATTTAAAAAATTCCATTTAAGCATACATCATTCGTTTTTTAAAAATTACCTTAATAAAGTTTATAATTATCAAAAAAAGATTAGAGCTTAAGTGTTAAATTGCATTTTAGTGCATGTTAGTTTTCAAAAAATAAAAAAGAGTAGAGCTTATGCCCTACCCTCGTAAACTTCTGTTTTAGTCTGGTATATATTGTGGATATTTGCCACGTAAATAATCTATGCCTTCTGAGTTGCCAGATACAGAATATTCAAGTTTAGCCTGTAAGTATTTTAGCTTTCCTTTTGACTCTTGAATAATTTGATTCCATTCTTTTATCCATACTTTAATATTTTGACCATTAGTCACTAACCCATAAGGTCTATCAACCTGTTTGCATTCTTCTTTTGCGTCATCAGTTAATCTAGTACCGACTACAATAAAATTCCATTTAGCTTTCTCTTTATCAAAATATTTATTTTTTGAAACTTTGTTAGCATATTTTTTGATTTGAGATATTTCGTCTAAGCCAATTGGTTGAGAAAGTCTCTTTAAATGTCGAGGGGACGGGGTTATTGACACATTATATTTTTACGCTTTCTTCTTCATTTTTCTCTGGTGTTTCTATGAACCCTTCACTATTAGAAGTATTTCCATATGCTGTCCAGACTATATAAAGAAGCCTTTCATATCAGAACAAGTTAATTAGCGTAATAAATTTAATTTTCTCCCAATATATTATAAATATATGTTTTATAGGGAGGACAGCATCTTGGTCAATTTCATTTTGATTATAGCTTTATTTTCAATGCTTTTATTTTTGAGGATTAAGTATTTGAATTTATATAAAAAAGTGAAGTTTGTTTTATTCGTTTCCATTGTTTTCTTAATGGTCTTTTTAATTGTCATATATCCAAGTGAGATTATAGATGCAACTCGCAGTGGTATAATTTTGTGGGCAAACGTAGTATTACCTTCTCTTTTGCCTTTTTTTATTGGAGCAGAGCTTTTGATAGGGCTTGGGGTGGTAAAGTTCATAGGAGTTCTTATAGAGCCTATTATCAGACCTATTTTCAATGTCCCTGGAGAAGCCTCCTTTGTTTTTGCAATGAGCATAACATCTGGCTATCCAATGGGTATTAAGCTGACTTCAAATTTAAGAAGAAATAATGTTATCAGTAAATCAGAGGCCCAGAGAATGGCTGCTTTTTGTAGTACATCGGGTCCATTATTTATGATGGGATCAGTGGCTATTGGAATGTTTAACAACCCAAGTATTGGACCCTATATAGTCTTGGCCCATTACTTAGGTGCAATTTCTGTTGGTATTATTTATAGATTTTTAATCCTTGGTGATGAGCCTGATTTTCATGTCCCATCTAAAAGGAAAAATATTTTTAAAGAAGCCTTTATAGAAATGTTTAATGCAAGGCAACAAGATGGAAGGTCTATTGGTAAATTATTAGGAGATTCAATCAAGGAATCAATTTCTACCCTAGTAATAGTCGGAGGTATGATTGTTACATTTTCCGTATTGATCAAGGAGCTGTATTTAATAGGATTCTTTGATTATATAATATCGTCAGCTAAATTTTTTTCTTTTTATAATATCAATATTTCAAATAGCTTAATTGAAGCAATATTAATAGGGTCTATTGAAATGACAATGGGAGCTAAAATAGCATCGGAAACCATAAGTGTTTCTCCGATTCTTCAAGTAACCTTGGCCACAATGATAATATCTTGGAGTGGTATTTCCGTCCACGCACAAGTAGCAAGTATTACTAACGACACTGATATAAGTTTAAATTCCTATATATTTTCAAAGCTTATTCACTCTATTTTATCAGGCATTTATGTATACTTCCTTTTGAAAATAACGGATTTCAGCTTGGGTCCAGCTTATCAAGAAGCTTTTTCTAAAGGTACACAAAACGTGTCTAACTATACTTGGCTAAATAAATTGTTTTTTTCAACCAACTTATTCTTTACTATATTTTTAACTCTAGCTGTAATAGCCGTAATAACTGGGATACTTAAAAGGAACTGATGCTATTTCATCCCCCTTAACTCCTCCCTATTTATCTTCAGTGTACTAATTATTTGTGCTGCATCCTTTTCCAGCTTGTCCAAAATATCATCAGCGTATTGAATTGAAGCAAATTTCATTTCATTTGCCTTTTCCTCAGATTTCAAAATTATTTGTTCAGCTTTTTCATTAGCAAGCCTTACAATCTCATCCTTCTCAGCCAGCTCCTCTATTCTTTTCTTAGCATTTTGAACTATTCTGTCTGCTTCCTGCTGAGCTTCAACCAATATTTTATTTCTTTCTTCCTTTATCCATTGTGCCTGCTTTACTTCATCGGGAAGCTGAATCCTTATCTCCTTTATAAGCTCCATTATTTCATCTTTATCAAGTAAAACTTTACCGGAAAAAGGTATTGAAGATCCACTTTCAATCATATCTTCAAGCGTGTCGATTAGATTTAGTACATTCATTAAATATCCCCCTCTTGGTTAAATCTTTTTTTTCATCTCTTTAATTACAATCTCAGGTACAAGACCTTCAATTGAACCTCCAAGCTTAAATACTTCCTTAACAAGGCTAGAGCTTAAGTAGGAATACTGGCTGTTAGTCATCATAAATAGAGTTTCAACATTATCATTTAATTTTCTATTCATCAAAGCCATTTGAAACTCATACTCAAAATCCGAAACCGCTCTTAAACCCTTAATTATAACATTTACTTCTTTATTCTTAACATAATCAATTAACAGTCCTGAAAAACAGTCAACTTCAATATTTTCTATATCTACAGCAGCTCTTTTAATGAGCTCTACCCTTTCCTCAAGGTCAAACATTGGATTTTTATTTGGATTATGGGAAACGGTTACAATCACTTTATCAAATGTCTCGGCAGCTCTTCTTATTATATCTAGATGACCATTTGTAATAGGATCAAAGCTGCCTGGATAAATAGCACTTCTCATATTAGCCCTCCTTGCAGTAAAAAGAAACCATTGTAGTTCCATATTTTTTCTCTTTAAATTTTACTATATTTCCCACGGTACTAGGTATAATATCTTTAATATCATGTTCTACAACTATTATACCATCTATATTTAATAAATCTAAATCATCAATACTCTCAAGACAAGGCAGTATAAATCCCTTTAAATAAGGAGGGTCCATAAAAATCAAGTCGAATTTTTCCTCTTTTTTATTAAAGCTTTTTAAGGCCGAGTAGACATCTGCTATTATAAGCTTTATTTTATACTTCAATTTAGTTTTATTTATATTTTCCATTATTGTATCATGACATTTTCTATTTTTCTCAATTAAATATGCAAATGATGCTCCACGACTAACTGCCTCTATTCCTAAATTACCAGTCCCAGAAAAGAGGTCTAGTACTTTGGAATCCTCAACGTATGGAGCCAAAATATTAAATATAGAGCCCTTTACCTTATCGCTGGTGGGCCTAGTATCCATTCCCTTAAGGGTCTTCAATTTTACGCCCTTTGCATTACCACTAATCACCCTCAATTTATACGCTCCTTTCAAGATTATATTTTAGCATAAATGCAATTTATGGACAATCTTTTAAAAATAAAAAAGAAGAGGCAGCAGGAATCTACTACCTCTTCTTTTTTATTTTTTTATTATTTACCTGACATTTGTCTTTCTGCCATTTCTACTAATCTCTTAGTCATGTAACCACCAACGTAACCATTTTGTCTAGCAGTTAAATTTCCTTTATCAGTAGTTTGGTAGTTTGACAATCCAAGCTCACTAGCGATTTCATATTTCATTTGATTAAGTGCTTGTCTAGCTTCAGGAACTACTTTTCTGTTAGCCATGTATTTTCACCTCCTGTAGTTATAATTTCTCCAGAATAGGCAAAGTATATTCTAGTAATTTTTGCTAATAATGTTAAATAGCCCTAGTCCATAGAAAGGTGAAAATGACAGCACATATCTTTTAAGTTTCACTGTAAAATGTATTCTTAAATCGAAAAGTCCTTTAAAACATCTCCAAATAATTGCTTCACCTTTGCCTTCAAAGGTATTTTTTCATCTAGACTTAATAATTTATAATTCTCTAAGGTTTTATAGGCTTCCTCTTGGGCTTTTTTAAGAATTTCTTTATGCTTAAAAATATCTGCTATTTTCAGTTCTGGCAAGCCATGCTGCTTGGTTCCAAAAAAATCACCGGGACCCCTAAGCTCTAAATCCTTTTCAGCAATAACGAATCCATTATTGGTACTTTCCATGGTCTTCATTCTCTCCCTAGTAATTTTATTTTTACCTTCACTCACAAGAAAGCAGAATGATTGATGCTCGCCCCTGCCAACTCTTCCCCTTAACTGATGAAGCTGAGCCAGTCCAAACCTTTCCGCATTAATTACTGCCATAATAGTTGAATTTGGAACATTAATTCCAACCTCTATAACAGTGGTGGATATCAGTAAGTCAATCTCACCTGCTTGGAATTTTTTCATTATACTATCCTTTTCATCAGCACTCATCTTTCCATGAATTAAAGCCAGATTCCTTGATTTAAAGGTTGTTTCCTTCAAATCATTATAAAGGTCAACAGCAGATTCAGCATTGATTTTTTCAGACTCCTCAACTAAAGGGCATACTATATAGGCTTGTCTTCCCTTTCTAAATTCTTCCTCGATAAAATCATAGAGCCTAGATATTTTATTTTTTGATATATTATAGGTATTTATATGTTTTCTTCCAGGGGGAAGCTCGTCTATTATTGATATATCAAGGTCTCCATATAATATTAGAGAAAGGGTTCTCGGAATAGGTGTGGCTGACATAACCAATACATCTGGATTCATTCCCTTTTTCTTTAGGAAGCTTCTTTGCCTTACACCAAATCTATGCTGCTCATCGGTCACAACTAAGCCCAGCTTATTAAACACCACTTTATCCTGTATAAGGGCATGGGTTCCTAGAATTATATCTAGTTCTCCATCCTCTATTTTTCTTAGAACATCCTTTTTCTTTTTGACACTTCGTGACAATATACCAATATTTACTCCAAGGGGCTCAAGTATTTTCTTAAAGCCTATAAAATGTTGCTCAGCCAGTATTTCCGTAGGTGCCATTAAGGTGCTCTGAAACCCATTTAGATAGGCAAGATACATGGACAGCAGTGCTATAATGGTTTTTCCTGAGCCTACATCACCTTGAATAAGTCTATTCATCTCTTTAGACTGCTGCATATCTTTTATAATTTCATTCAGGGTAGTTTCTTGGGCATTAGTCAGTTTAAATGGCAAACTATTAACTAAATTATTGAGCTCAGGAAAAACTTTAAACCTTATACCATTATTATTTACTATATATTTTTTTCTAAGCATTCTTAGCCCCAATTGCAAAAAGAAAAACTCCTCAAAGACTAATCTATACTTAGCTACCTTTAAAGCTCTAGAAGAAGAAGGAAAATGAATATTTCTAATTCCATAGTTTATATCACATATGCTGTTGATTTTTAAAAGTCCCGATGGTAAATACTCTTGAATTTCAAAGGATTTATCAAGTAATATTTGTTCTATTAAATTAGTAATTTCCTTCTGGGTTATACCCTTTGTAAGTCCATATATTGGTCTAATTCTGCAAAATTTTTCTAAGATCGTATCCTTGGTGCTGGAATATTCAGGATGGCTTATTTGCACTTCCCCGCCTACTATATTAACATTCCCATAAAAATAAAAGCTTCTATTCCTTTGAAAAATCTTCTTTAAATAGAATGAGTTAAAAAAAGTTACATATCCTCTACCGGTTTCATCCATAATGGGAACCTTCAAAATCTTAAATTTCTTTCTAGTATTAATCTCCTGTATATCTCCACATACAGTACCTATGATAGTAGCTTTCTCCATATGCTTAAGGTTATTTAAGGTTTTGATATTTCTTCTATTTTGATAACCATTTGGATAATAATGTATCAAATCCCCTACTGAAAATATATTCAGCTTGGCAAACAGAGCACTTTTTTTAGGACCTATTCCCTTTATACTCGATATTGATTGATCTAGTGATATCATTTAATCACCTCGTTTGGACAAATGCGTCGTGGGACGTTTTTGTCAGTTAGTAGTTCGTGGTTAGTGGTATTTATGTTGTTCTTTATGGTCTTTTTTCTAGTAATTAAATTTCAATCTATATTAAAATAAAGCGACAAAAAGTCGCTTTATTATTAGAATAATTATTAATTGCTCCTAAAACGTTTTTCGTTTTTATTCAATAGAAAATATATAATAATATAATGGCTGTCCACCGAAGTATATTTCAACATCAATATCAGGGTATTTTTCTTCTATTAATGAATGGAATTCATTGGATTCATCTTCACTTATTTCCTTGCCATAGTATATTGTAAGTATCTCATGATCGTCATTAATAACTTTATCTAATGTATCAATTGCAACAGTCGAAACGTCGTTACCAACCTCTGTTATATCACCATCGTATATCCCAAGTATATCACCCTTCTTAATATCAAGGTCATTAAACTTAGAATCCCTTACAGAATAAGTTATTTGAACGGTATTTACATCACTAATTATATCCTTCATATTTTCTTCATTTTCCTCTAGCTCCGCCGATAAATCAAATTCAAGCATTGAGGCTATCCCTTGAGGAACCGTCTTAGATGGGATTACTATTACGTTTTTATCACTTAATTCCTTTGCTTGGTTAGCTGCTAAAATGATATTGCTGTTATTAGGTAAAATAAATATATTTTCAGCATTCACTTCATTAATGGCCTTTAATATATCCTCAGTACTAGGATTCATAGTCTGACCGCCTTCAATCACATTATCTATGTTTAAATCCTTAAATATACTGCTTAGGCCCTTTCCCATTGCAACAGCAATAAATCCATATTTTTTAAATTCCTTCTCTAAGCTTTCTTCGAGAATAAGGGTGTTTTTATGTTGATGTCTCATATTGTCAATCTTTATATCAATCAATTCCCCCAGCTCAAGTCCATGTTCAATCACTTTACCAGGATTATTTGTATGGATATGAACTTTAACTAAATCTTCATCTCCAACTACCAGCATGCTGTCTCCATAGCCTTTAATTTTATTCTTAAACACTTCACAGTCCAATCCATTTCCTCTAATCATAAACTCAGTACAGTAACCAAATTCAATACTCTCATTACTTATTTCTTTTTCTGCTGAGCTTTGGGTCTGCTGCTTCTGTGACTTTGCAATTTCCTTACCTGAAATTGCTTGCCAAAAGCCCTTTATAATGAGTATTAAACCTTTTCCTCCTGCATCAACAACACCTGCCTGCTTCAAAACATCAAGCATGTCCGGAGTTTTCTCAAGAACCTCTTCAATATGTAATATCATCATATCAAAAAAATCTATAAAATCATCATTGCTATCTGCTAAATCTAAAGCCCTTTCACTGGCTTCCCTTATAATAGTAAGGATTGTACCTTCTATTGGCTTCATTACAGCTTTATAGGCTGTATCCGATGCAAGCTTAAGGGCCTGTGCAAAATCCTGAACAGTTAAGCTTTTCTTTCCTCTGCATCCCTTCTCAAGGCCTCTTAATATTTGGGATAGTATTACGCCTGAATTACCTCTAGCACCCATCAGCGATCCCTTTGAAGCCGATTTTGCTACACTTTCAATAGAGGGATTTTCAATCTTTAAAATTTCATTAACTGCTGAATCAAAGGTTAATGACATATTTGTCCCAGTATCACCATCTGGTACAGGAAAAACATTAAGTGAATTAACAATATCACGATTATTATATAGTACATTATTTCCTTGTATAAACATATTCTTCAGTATTTCACCATTTAGATGTCCTATCTTCAAGACAAACCCTCCCTTATACTTCTAAAACTCTTACTCCTTCAATATTGATATTCACTTTTTTAACCTTTGTACCTGTTTGATTTTCAACATTATACTTAACTTTGTCAATTATATTGTTAGCAACAACGGAGATCTTAGTACCAAATTGAATAATAACATATAAATCTATGATTATAGAATTATCCTCTAAGTGAATCTTTACACCTCTTTGGATGTTATCCATCTTAAGAAGCTTAACAAGGCCATCGGCTGCAGACTTTGATGCCATTCCAACTAGACCATAGCATTCCATAGCCGCTGCCCCGGCAATGGTTGAAATTACATCGGTATTTATATGAATGGTACCAATTTCATTTTGAAATTTCACTGACATTTATTATACCTCCTTTATTTTTTGAGGATTATGATATAAAATTCTATTTATATTCTATATTAATATTAATCCATATTCAATTAAATAGCAAAAAAAACACCAATTTAGTAGAATAATTAATTATTTTTATTGCATTATTTATCAATTATGTGATAAAATAAATATTGTTTTCTTAGGATAATTAACCACTCGAGGAGGTGTAATATATGGCAAAAGCATGTGCAGTATGTGGAAAAGGTAAAATATCTGGAAATAAAGTTAGTCACTCTGTTCGTCGTACAAGGAGAACATGGTCTCCAAATGTAAAGAAGGTGAAGGCTATAGTTAGTGGTTCACCAAAGAGAATAATGGTTTGTACTAGATGTTTACGTTCTGGTAGAGTCGAAAGAGCTATCTAGTTCAATTCTTCAAGGCCTACTCATATTGTAGGCTTTTTGGCTTTTTGCAAACCACTTCAACATAGAAATAACTTGTAGCCTACCATTATTAAAATAATTCCCACCAAAACTATCCATACAGTATATGGCAGTACTATAACAAATATTATCGTTGTACCAATTGCAACGAGCAAAATACCTAAAAGCCTATTATCTTTTATTTTAAATCTAAAAAACTTCTTTTTACAGCCCATCAGAACACCTCATAACCTAATTATAAGTTAAGAAAAGAACAAGAAAAAATATTATTATAAGTGAAAACAAAAGTATATACCAAAGCTGAAGTGGTATAAACTCTATTACAATTATTGCCCCAGCTAGCCCTAGAATTACGCCCAGAAATCTCCGAAGCAATAACCTATTTCTCCGTAACATGACAATCACTCCCCAGGTTTATTAATATATATTATTCGTTTTAACAATTTTATGACACAAAAAAACACTTACTATCATATGCAAGCGTTTATTTTTGTAATTAATCTCTAGCCTTAATAACTAAAGCCACTCCTTCTTTAATTGTTACCTTAGCTTCATTACCTATAAATTCATTACTAATTCCCAGAGAAGACCCAAAGGGAATTTCTGCATTATTTAAAGGATATTTTAATCCTTCAAGGGTAATGCCCTTTACTCTATCCCACATGGGTATTAGTGATAAAAATTCACCCTTATTGCCCTTTATAACAATCTCCTTTAACTCTTTATTTAATATATGGATTTCATTTTTTTCGTCTATGAGTTTTCCCTTAACACCAGCATCCAATATCTTTTTCAGTAGTGATGCATTGGCTATGGAATGATCCATTCTACTGCCAATTGCTCCTAATAATATTATTTCAGTTGGTCTATGGGATAATGCAAAATCTACTGCTAGCTCAGTATCGGTAGCATCCTTATTGGGGGGGAATTTGTAAAACTCTACTTTCTTTTTTAAAAAGAATTCTTTCTCATAATTCTTTATAGAATCTAAATCCCCAATAATTACATGGGGAACTATTTTCATATTAATAAGATGGCTTGCTCCGCCATCGGCACAAATAACATAATCAGCAGCTTTAATTATTTCTTTATAATAATTATAATCCGAAATATTTCCATTAGAAACAATTACACATTTCATGATTTCTTACCCTTCTACTTAGACATCACAGTATTGAATTTTTCTTTGAATGCTGAAACATTTTCCTTTATATTTTTCCCTGAAAATATAGCAGACCCTGCAACAATAACATTTGCCCCTGCCTTAATAACCTTTTCAACATTATCTACTTTAATTCCCCCATCAACTTCAATATCCACATCTAATCCTCTTTCTTCAATCATTGTCCTAAGACTTTTTATCTTTCTAATTGAGCCTTCAATAAATTTTTGACCTCCAAAGCCAGGATTAACCGACATAATAAGGACCATATCCAATTCTTCAAAGACATTTTCTAATTCACATAATGGAGTTGCTGGGTTTAAGGATACCCCTGCCTTTATCCCATATGACTTAATATTCTGTATTGTCCTATGAAGGTGTAAACATGCCTCGGCATGAACTGTTATGATATCTGCACCTGCCTCGACGAAGCTTTGGATGTAGTTATCAGGATTTTCAATCATTAGATGTACATCAAAGGGAATAGATGTTTTACCCTTTATACTATTTAAAACCACAGGTCCTAAGCTTATATTTGGAACAAAATGTCCATCCATAACATCTATATGCAGCAGCTCAACACCAGCATCTTCAACGGACTTTATATCCATAAGCAAATTAGAAAAATCCGCTGATAGTATGGAAGGAGAGAGTTTTATCATATTAGTACCTCCTATTTCTCATATCTTTAATCTGATTTAAAAACTCTATATAATTGCTATAACGATTTTTGTTGATATATCCTTCTTTCAGTGCATTCTTTACCCCACAATCTGGTTCATTGACATGAAAACAATTGGCAAACTTACAGTCATCGCTATAAGCCTTAAATTCTGGAAATAGAAATGCCAGTTCATCTCCCTCAATATAGTCAATGTTTAATGAGGTGAATCCAGGGGAATCCACAACCCATCCTCCAAAGTCTAGTCTAAGGAGCTCCGAATGGCGGGTAGTATGCTTTCCTCTTTTTATCTTGCTGCTAAGTTCACCGGTCTTTAGCTCCAACCCCGATTGTACTTTATTTAAAATACTAGATTTACCAACTCCAGAAGGTCCTGCAAATACTGATATCTTATCCTTTAAAACTTCCTTAATCCTCTTTATACCTATATCCTTCTTAGTGCTGCACGGAATAACCTCATAGCCTGTGTCTTTATAAATTTCTAAAATATCATCAAGTAGATTACCATTATCCAAATCCACCTTATTGATGCATATTTTTAAACTCAAGTTATTATATTCCGACATAACTAATATCTTATCAAGCAATCTTATATTAGGATCTGGGTTTTTTAATGCAAAGACAACTATTGCCTGCTCAACATTTGCAACTGGTGGTCTTATAAGCTCAACTTTTCTCTCATGTATGTCTTCAATTATGCCTTGATTTGTAATCTCATCAAATGAAAATGATACATAATCACCTACTAGGGGAGTTATTTTCTTATTCCTAAATCTCCCCCTGGCCTTACATTCATATACATTCATGCCATGCTTAATATAGTAAAATCCTCCTATTCCTTTAACAATAATACCTTCTTTCATTCAATTCCTCCTTATTCAAATTTAGTCTCCTGTGAATATGTCAGCACATCACCAAAGTAGACATCTACCTTAACCATTCCCTTTCCAGATATATTTAGGGTCAACTGTTTTTCGTCTTTACTATGGGTAGCTTCATATATAAGGGTTGAGACATTATTTTCAGTCTTAACCACCTTGACTAATTCTTTCTCTTTGTCAAATGAAAGAGGAATTCTATACTGCTTTGTAATAAGACCTTGATTCTGTTCTTCTAGAGGTTGTTCTACATTTTCTAAGCCTTTACTCACTACTATGTTAAACACAGAGTTTTCCTGTATCTCAGTTCCGGCAGCAACACTTTGGGATATGACAATATCAGCTGCGTACTCTTCATTAAATTCGTAGTCAATCTGACTTATAATTAATTCCTGTGTCTTAGCAGTCTCTCTGGCATCTTCTAAGCTAAGCCCAATCAAGTTTGGCATTAAAATTGTATTCACCTTACTACCTTGACTTATAACAACATCAACGGTACTGTCTTCTTGTATCTTACTGCCTGACTCAGGCTTTTGCCCTATAATTGTTCCCATAGGCAAGTCATCATACTCGTAATCTATATCTCCAATACTAAGGCTATTATTCTCCAAAAGAACCTTACCCTCCTCAACGGATTTATGAACTATATTGGGGACCTCGACATTTTTCGGTCCTAAGCTCACGGTAAGCCTAACAGAAAATTCTTCTTTAACAGATATTCCTGCTGCTGGGTCTTGACTTATTACATGACCTTTAGGAACATTACTATCATATACCCTGTTTTCAATCATGGTTTTAAGTCCGATACTTTCCAAATTACTCTCAGCTACTTCCTGAGTTTTGTTTATTAAATTCGGCACCTGCACTTCCTGCACTCCAAATCGCTCCATGAAGACATTATAAAATAACGATACTACGACTATAGCTGAAATAAGCATTGCAGAAATTATACCAATGGTTAAGGTCAGCTTACTCATCTTCTTTTTTTCCTTTGAAGTACCATCAAAGGTATCAAGATCGTCTATAGATGGCATCACAATAGTAGGTGAATCATCGTAGTCTACTAATTCAACTCTGTGCTCTGGATTGTTTAAAGCACCCTCTAGATCATTATATAGCTCCATAGCATTGTTATATCTTTTATTTTTATCCTTATGCATAGATTTAAGAATTATATTTTCCAAACCCTTTCTTAGGTCTGAATTGATCATTGATGGAGGTACTACATCTTCTTTAAGATGCTTAAGAGCAACAGTTATAGGAGTATCTCCTGAAAAAGGAACTCTACCCGATACCATTTCATACATTGTAACACCTAATGAATATATATCTGATTTTTCATCCACAAAGCCTCCACGGGCCTGTTCAGGAGAAAAATAATGTACAGAGCCAATTACATTTCCCGTATTAGTTAAAGTGGAGGAAGTAATTGCCCTAGCTATACCAAAATCCGTTACCTTTACCCTTCCATCCTCAGTTATAAGTATATTATGGGGCTTTATATCCCTATGGACTATGTGATTATTATGGGCATGCCTCAGGGCTAAAGATATCTGCTTAGATATTTTAATAACTTCATCATTTTTTAAAAAGCCTTTTTCCTTTATATATTTTTTGAGGGTCTTCCCATCCACATACTCCATCACTATATAGTGGACTTCATTGTCTGTACCTACATCATATATATTTACTATATTAGGATGGGATAAGCTGGCCGCAGCTTGAGATTCCTTTTCAAATTTATTGATAAAGTCTTCATCACTAATGAACTCTGGTCTTAAAATCTTGACGGCAACATATCTATTTAAAAGACGACACTTGGCTTTATATACCAAAGCCATACCGCCTCCACCAATCTTTTCTATTATTTCGTATCTCTTTCCTAGTATCTTTCCAATCATAGTTTCAACTCCCTCATTAACTATGCGTATATCTTATAGCAATTAATGTGATATTATCAAATCCGCCTCTATCATTTGCTTGGTTAACCAAATAGTCACAAGCCTTCTGAATATCCGATTCATTTTTAAAGCATTTCTTTATCTCATAATTATCCACTATATTAGTTAGCCCATCTGTACAAAGAATAATTATATCTTCTTCCTTGATATTATAGCTAATAGTATCAGGTAGTGGACTTTCTTCTGTTCCAAGTGCTTTAGTAATTACATTTCTTTTTGGATGAGTTTTAGCCTCCACCTCAGTAATTGTACCATTTTTCAAAAGTTCACACACCAAGGTATGATCCTCAGTAAGCTGAGTTAGCTCATCCTTTCTAAGGAGATACGCTCTACTATCACCTATATGTCCAAAATAAACTTTATTATCTACAAATAATGCCAAGGTAATCGTTGTTCCCATACCATCTAAGCTATTAGAAGATAGGGACTTCTTATATATATCTGTATTGGCTTCTTTTATAGCTTCTTGAATTAAATTCTCAATATCAAATTCATCTACCTTCGATAAATTGTCTAGGTTATCTTTTAACATCTCACTAACTTTTTCTATTGCCAATTTGCTGGCAATCTCTCCTGCGTTATGCCCCCCCATACCATCGGCTACAATGAATATTCGATTACTTTTCTCGTCAGCAAAAAGAGAATCTTCGTTTTTATTTCTTATTTTTCCTATATGAGTTCTTGATGCCCATTCCATTAAATCACCCCAAAAATTGGTTAACACATTATAAAATCATTATAATGCTATGATTCATACCTCACAAATTATAATCTTTAAGTTTATAGTATTATTGATAGATTATATTCTATAACGAATCAAAGTCAGCATATTAGTCTATATAAAATTTTATTCTATGTAACCATAAATTTTCCATATCAATTAATTTTATCATAGTTTTATCTATCTTTTAAGACTTAACGAGCACTCTCAGCTTCAAACCTTATTTTTCATTACTTTAGTTTCTTACCTCACTCTTTTCATCTTGCAAATAAAGAATCCATCGACATTAGAAACATTTGGATATAACTGTATATACTTTTTGTTTGAACTAATTTCATCTGAAATGTCTATGCTTATATCTTCAAGCATGAAATTATCCTTCTCAGCTAAAAATTTCTCAATAATATTAATGTTTTCTTCATCTTGAATGGTACATGTACTATATACTAAAATTCCACCTATCTTTACATATCTTGAACTAATATCAAGTATCTGCTTTTGTAGCTTAGATAGCTCTAGTATGTCATTAGCTTTTTTAAAGTACTTTATTTCGGGTTTCCGTCTTATGATTCCAAGTCCAGAGCATGGTGCATCTATCAAGACTCTATCTCCAGCTTCTATTAAGTCCTCGTCCAATTTTAATGCATCAAATCTTTTAGTTTCTATTATTGATATGCCCAGCCTACTGGAACTTTCCTCAATAAGTTCAAGCTTATGCTTATGAATATCTCTAGAGATTATTCTTCCTCTATTTCCCATTAATTGAGCTATATGGGTTGCCTTGCCGCCGGGTGCACTGCATACATCAATTATTAGCTCTCCACCTTTAGGGTCTAAAACATGACTAACCAGCATAGAACTCTCATCTTGAACCTGAAACAGTCCCTTTCTAAAGGCTTCTAAATAATCTATTCCCTTATCCATTGACTCTATTACTATTGCTTCAGGTGCAATTTTCCCAGCTCTACACTTTACGCCTTCTAGTTTTAGCTTCTGAGTCAAAGCTTCCCTAGTAATCCTTAAGGTATTAGTTCTGATAGTTAGATTAGGTTTTTTGTTATTTGACTTAAGTAAATCCTCTGTGAACTCTATACCATAATTCTCCACCCATTTATCAACTAGCCATATAGGATGGGAATACTTTATGGATAGATAGTTTATCGGATGGGTTTTATAGCTTGGAAGCTTTACTTTATCTCGGTTTCTGACATAGTTTCTTAATATCCCATTTACAAAACCAGAAAGTCTTTGATTTGTTTTTTTAGCAAGCTTTACTGATTCATTTACTGCTGCGGAATTTGGTACTTTTTCTAAGAAAGCTATTTGATATAATCCCAGCCTTAGAATATTCAGTATTTCAATTTCAATTTTATGTATTTTAGTCTTTGAAAAGCCTTTGATAATGTAATCAAGGTACAGCTTGTTTTCCAAAACACCATAGACCAACTGACTAATAAAGCGTCTATTTAATGAAGATACTTCATGTTTCTTTAAAAATTTATTAATAGCTATATTTGAAAAAGCTTGATTTTTTTCTATATCAACTAATATATTTAAAGCAGCTCTCCTAGTGTTTAAATTACTCATTATGTTCCTCCTAGACACTATAAAATAATAATTACATATATTTAGGTCAATTCTTCTAAGTATATAGAATGCACTTATAAACCTACATTTTGATTTTTTGAATAGCCAATGCTTTAGGGATATTCAAGGAATCAAAATGTAAAAGATTTATTGCAATCT
>JANQEZ010000135.1 GCA_028278115.1 Clostridia bacterium | reverse complement strand
TTCTGCTAAACTAAAAACTTCAAATCCGTCTAATTCAGTATCTTTTTTTCCTAATCTTCTTGCAACATTCTTTACCAGTGTACCTGTAGAAGCTGTATGGCTCCAGCTATCAAAGCTTTTATCCCCGTAGTTAAACTGATGTATTCCATATCCAAATTCTCCTGCATGAAGGTTCGCACCGCTATGAATTTGCCTGTTTTTAATAATGGCTCCTCCTATTCCTGTGCCTATTACAACAAGAACAGCGTCGTTATTATATATGGCTGCACCCTTCCATATCTCAGCTAGAGCAGCACAATTGCCATCATTCTCGACCTCTACTGGTATATTTAGTTTATCTTCAAGGGATTTTTTTATGTTTTTGCCCTCAATATAGCCTAATGCACCTGGACTCATTATCATTCCCGTAGTATTATCTGTTGCTGCAGGTATTGCAAGGGCAATTCCCTCAATATCTCTATATTCTCTTTTTACATCTTCATAAATAGTTATTATTGTCTCAATAAGTCCGCTGTAGTTTTCTTTTGGTGTTGACCTGGTATTTTTCATAATTATATAGCCATTAGGATTTAAAATACCATATTTTATGTTTGTGCCGCCTATATCAATGCATAAATAATACATGCTAAAGCTCTCCCTTGAGGAGGTAATCACCATTGGTTTCTATAATCCTCTTATACCAATAGTAGGATTTTTTTGGTATTCTAGATAGGGCTTTGTCCTCAAAGTCTATGTATACAAATCCATATCTTTTCCTATACCCATTCAGCCAGCTAAGAAGGTCGGTAAAGGACCATGTACAGTATCCAATTATCTTGACCCCTTGCTCTATGGCTTTATTACAAGCAATTATATGCTTTCCTAAAAACTCCATTCTATAGTCATCTTCAATTTCTCCACTTTGGCTCAGCTTATCGAATGCACCGAGTCCATTTTCAGATATTAATATGGGGAGTGAATATCTTTCTTTTAATTCCACAAGCCCATATCTAAGTCCATCGGGATCAATTGCCCAATCCCAATCGGTATACTCAAGGCTTTCATTTTTTACATTTTTATATAAGCCGGGAATGCCATTTTCTTTTTGACCACCTTTCTTTCCATCGGTATTCATGCCTTGGAATCCAACGCCATCTAATGGATTATGGGCTATCATTGCTGTTTGATAGTAATTTATGCCTATGTAGTCTACTTTTTCAGCAGCCTTTTTTAGAATAATCATATCTTCTTCTTCAATCTCTGGTAAGCTTTCCTTTAATCTATAATACTCTAAGCCTTTTTTTGGATACTCTCCCTTATAATAAATATCGGTGAACCACCAAGGCCCTATCTGATAGTAATTATCCAGTGCCTTAATATCCTCATCCCTAGAGCTTGCTGGGTATGCTGGCGAAAAGGCTATGCTAGAGCCTATATACCCCTTTAAACCCATTTCCTTAAATGCTAGTACTGACTTCCCATGGGCTAAAGCAGTGTGATGATAGGTCTTTAGGTATAGCTTCTCGTCAATTTTCCCCGGAGGGTGAAGTGCCATCTGATATCCTAAGGCTGTGAATATGTTTGGTTCATTCATTACTATCCAGTACTTCACTTTATCACCAAAGGATTTAAAACACAATTTTGCATACTGGACAAAATCATCTACTACTTTTTTGCTTTCCCAGCCCTCATATTCTTCTTGAAGACTTTGAGGTAAATCCCAGTGGTATAGGGTCACAATAGGCTCAATATCCCTTTTTATAAGCTCATCAATAAGATTATTGTAAAACTGAACTCCTTTCTCATTGACTTTACCCTTCCCCTCTGGCAGTAATCTAGTCCACGCTATTGAAAATCTATATGCCTTGAGTCCCTGTTTCTCCATTAGTTCTACATCTTCAATGAATCTATTATAATGATCTGCTGCAATGTCTCCATTTGTACCATTATAGGTTTTTCCCTCTAAATGACTCCAAACATCCCAGATGGATTTGCCTTTCCCATCCTGTTTGTACCCGCCTTCCACTTGATATGCAGCAGAAGCCGAGCCCCATAGAAAGCTTTCATCAAACATATTTTTCATCTATGCCACCTCATCTCTATAAATATTAATCTTTTTAACTGTATATTCAATTAATGCATCTAGTATAATATGTGTCAAACTAAAGTAAAAGAACATCATAATTACGGGCATTCTCATTCCCAGCTTAAGCATACCATAAAATACCAATATCACTCCTATTGAATGTCCTAAAAATCTATTTCCTATAATCCAAGAATTCTTAATTGCCTGTAGGGTACTAAGCTCAAATTTTGAAATAAGCTTAAAGCTATATATTGCAATTAAAATTATTTGAAAGCCTATATAAAATTGAATAATGGAAAGCAAAGGGTTTATAATTCCTATATTCATGAAGTTAATGGTTATGATTATTATAAAACTTAAGATGATAAGCCAAACCTTCGTTGCAGGTATAAAATTTTCTTTAAAACAAGTGAAATAGTCCCTCCAATAAAATTCTTCACCCCTTCTCAGCCTATTTATAATAGTAAATAAGGAAGTGCTTGATGCACCTATTGATAAGACTGGAATACTTGTAATGATAAAAAATGTATTTAGCACCATAAGTCTATAACACCATTCCATGTACCTATAAGCTCTACTATCTAAGAAGTTATCCAATTTATCTCCTCCTGTCATATTAAAATATGTACATTGATATAGTATATGTATAAATTAAGGATTCTCTATATAGAGATTCCAGCCAAAACTTTAATTTATACACATCAAAAATCCCTTAGAAACATCGGATATTTTGATATGTATAAATTAAGATTTACTATGGATTCTATATAGATGTGTGACTTAGAAACTTAACATTTTTTTGAAATATTTCGCAGATCAAAACTAAAATGCCTATTTGGCTAATAGCTAACGGCTGACAGCTCACAGCAAAACATTAAAAGTAAAACTTCTAAATCACACATCTATAGAAAGTCAAAAATATCTTACAATGTCTTTTTCCATTAACCTACCCTATCACTTGATAATAGATGGTTAATGCAGCACCAATGAAAGTAAATCCTTTTAACAAATGAAGGCTGATCTTATGACCAACCTTCTATGTATATATCCAAGTGAGAGCTTTAACTTATATACATCAAAATTTCTTAAAATCATGGAATGTTTTTAATGTATAAATTAAGTTTCACTGTGGATTCTTCTGTAGAGATTCCAGTCAAAAGTTTAATTTATACACATCAAAAATCCCTAGAAACATCGGATATTTTGATATGTACATTAATATAGTATATGTATAAATTAA
>JANQEZ010000026.1 GCA_028278115.1 Clostridia bacterium | reverse complement strand
AAAGTACCCTTATCTATAGTATCATAGTTTGATAAACCTAACTCATTTGCTATTTCAAGTTTGAAGCTGTTAAGTGCAGCTCTAGCTTCTGGAACTACTGCTTTATTACGTGACATTATATAGCCTCCTTTTAATTTTTATGCAACTTTATTGATTTATGTTGCACTATTATTTTAACCAGCATTATTAAGCTTTATGTTACTAATTTAAGCTTATAAAATAATATTTTAGCAAAATAACAAATAAATAATAAATTAGTTAAAAATATGTATAAAAAAAATGAAGAAAAATGTAGTAAAATATAATAGTAGAGAATAGAAAATAGCTTGTTTTAGGTAGTAAAATGATTAATAAATATGCCATTAAAGTCTGTAGTAGTATTATTATTTGGTTAGGAAAAAAAGATTCTATAATCTCTATACAGGAGGAGCATAATGAACTATAGAGAAGAAATTGAAGGGATTCTAAGAAATAGTGGTGCATCGAAAGTAGGTTTTGGATATTTGAAGGATGTACTGCCCAGTAAATATAAGCATTTAAAGACTGGTATTTCCATAGCCTTTAGACTCTCAGATCAAGTTATAAATGAAATTGAAGACCAGCCGACCCATAGTTACTTTCACCATTATAGAACTGTTAACTTTAGAATAGACCAGATTGTTCTAAATGGTGTTAGCAAACTTCAGGAATGGGGATTTTTAGCCCTGCCCATTGCAGCCTCTCAATCTGTAAATCTTGAGGGCAGCAAATATCAAGGTATATTTCCCCATAGAACTGTAGCCACAAGGTCAGGGCTTGGGTGGATAGGAAAAAATGCATGCCTTATAACAGAAGAATTTGGTCCTAGAATCAGGTTAGGCAGCATATTAACTAATATGGAGGTTCAGTATGATGAGCCCTTTACATCTGAGAAATGTAATAAGTGCAATAAATGCGTTAATCTTTGTCCAGCCTTGGCTTTAAGAGGAAACAAATGGTATCCGGGAATAAAGAGAGAAGAGATTGTTGATGTTCAGGCGTGCAGTGAACATATGTCAAATTATTATAAAGATATTGGCAGAGGTTCAGTTTGTGGTATTTGCATAAAAAATTGTCCAAAGGGTGTCAATGTAATTAGGAGATAGGGTAGTTTTTAGGGTAGCTTTTAACTACCCTTAGGATTTATCTAAGTGAGCTTCCTATTCATCTTTACCTTTACATCTTTACGGGTGCCGTGACTATGGGAACTTTCAAGCTGGGATTTTTGAGACTTTGCTTCTCTATGATAATGTCTATCTTCTTCTTTAAAGGTCTTTCTACTGAATTCAGTTCTCTTACCGTTGATATTAGTATATTGGCTTTTAATAATTGACAAAATAAACACTCCCTTAGAGGATTTATTGGTAGGACTTTCAACCAATTTTAAGCCGAAAAAATTAGTTGGATTCTAATGGTTAAAATCTAATATATGAAAATGCAATCTTGAGACAATTTTGTGATGAATGATGTACAACTTTGAAAAGCTCATAGTCTTTTAAAAACTGTACTTATGCAAATTGTCCTATTAATAGTTTTTGAATTACTCATAAATATATTCGTAGTGTTAATAGACTGAGGAGGAATTAATTTGAAAAAATATGCAAAACTTACTATGGCAATGATTATATCAATAGTTTTATTTTCAAGCTGTGCTGCAATAATCAAGGTTGATGATAAGGTACAGGATAATATTAAAGAGATTGATGAGACAGTGGAAGAAGCTATCTGTGAAAATGAAGTACCAGAAAATACCAAATTAGATTCTTCTCAAGCGGAAAAAGATAATGAGGCTGTAGAAAAGCAAGAGAAAATTGAAGATAAAGAAATAGACCTCCAGAAGGTCAAGCCCAATGAAGCAGGACAAATAATGGTTGTAATGTATCATGGACTTGGAGACACAGAAAAAACCTATGTAAGAACTAGAGAAAACTTTAAAGAAGATTTGAGGCTTCTTTATGAAAAGGGATATAGACCCATTAGTTTAAAGGATTATATAAATAATGAAATAGATACAGAGGCTGGGAAAACCCCTGTAGTTTTTACCTTTGATGATGGTAATATTACTGATTTTAATATAATTGAAGAAGATGGGGAGAAAAAGATTGACCCGGAATCAGCAATTGGAATCTTAGAAGATTTTAATAAGAAACATGAAGATTTTAATTTGGAAGCGACTTTTTTTCTATATGGAGAAAACCCCTTCAGACAGAAAGAGCTGATAGATTATAAGCTTAAATATATAATAGATAAGGGAATGGATATAGGAAACCATACTAAGGGACATGAAAATTTAAGGTCTTTATCGGCAATTGATATTCAAAAAACCATTGCTAAAAACATAGATTATATAAAAGGCTACTTACCTAAGTATGATATGAATACCCTCTCACTACCATACGGAGCAAGACCAAAAAGTGAGGAAAAGAGAAAATATCTCTTTAAGGGCTCCTTTGACGGAACTATATATAATAATATAGGAGCATTGGCAGTGGGATGGAAGCCAGAGCATTCCTCCATCCATAAAAAATTCGACTATAAATATATACATCGTGTTCACGGCAGCTCTGAAAAATTTGGAATTAGATATTGGCTTGAATACTTTGACAATAATCCTAATAAAAGATATATAAGTGATGGGGATAAAGATACAGTAACCGTACCCGAAAACTTGAAAGAGGTAGTTGATGAGAATAAATTGGGTGAGAGGGTTTTAAGAACGTATAGTATAGAGGAAGAAAGTGAGTAGGGTTATATATTGTTGGTTAGTGGTTAGAGGTTAGTAGTTAGTGGCAAGGTATGTAATACCACTTGGTCTTTATATGTCTTAGGCTGCAAAATTTATTTGATTTAAATAATTTACAAACCATATATATTATTTAATACAAAAAGCAATCCAACAAAGTTTAGGATTGCTTTTTTAAGTAAGTGAATCTTTATATAAAATAATTAGTTATATAGAGATTCCAGTCAAAAGTTTAATTTATACACATCAAAAATCCCTAGAAACATCGGATATTTTGATATGTATAAATTAACATTTACTT
>JANQEZ010000025.1 GCA_028278115.1 Clostridia bacterium | reverse complement strand
AGTCAACAAGATGACAGGCTTCCCCGAAATCCGAAGTTCGAGGCGTGCTGAAAGTGAGAGGTCGCAGCGTATAAAGAAATACGTAAGAGTTCTCACTTGGGGCAACAACGAAGAAATTCGGGTTTCGGGGCAGCCTGAGCTTTAAATCTTTTTATAAAGGTTTAAAGCTCTTTTTCTTATAATTCTATTATACTATTAGTTTTTAATAATCCATATCCTTTAATATTCATTAGCTAAATCTGCCATTTGCTGAGATGTAACATTAATATCTTCAAGTGCTAAAACTATTTGTTCAATTGATTCATTTTGTATCTTTAAAATAGAATTGGTTTCATCTACAGCTGAAGCTGTTTTTTCAACGGATACCTTTAAATTATCCAAAACCGTCTTAATATCACCTATTGCTTTTTTTGTTTCGTCGGAAAGCTTTCTTATTTCTTCTGCTACTACCGAAAAGCCTTTACCTTGTTCACCAGCTCTAGCTGCTTCTATGGCTGCATTTAAACCAAGTAAATTTGTTTGATCGGATATTTTTTTTATATATTCTAAAATACTATCTGTATGTCCCACTTCACTCTGAGCCTCTTTACTTTTCATAGAAATATCACCAGAGGCCCTTTCTATTTGAGAAGCTCCAGATGAAATTTCATCTATACTTGCAGTTATTTCCTGCAGGGAAGCTGCAACACTTTCTGAAATGCCCGAAAGCATTATTTGTTTTTCAATACTTTGAGAAATAACAGCACAACCAATACAATTACCTTCATAGTTTCTTATTGGAACAAAAGTAGCCTTAAATGTTATACCAAATTTTTCTTTGGGAACTATTCTTACCTTGCCCCCGTTATTCTCAACGCACTCTTTAACGTGATGCCTTTTTTCTAAAGGAGTTCCTTCAGCATCTTTAATATCTATTTTTTCACCCGGAACATATTTAATATTTTCTTTTGTATCATATATTGAAATTGCTGAATCAGAACCAACAATATCCTTTATATATGTCGAAATCTCAACAAATGAGTTGATAATTTTTTTATTCTCATTCATATAATTACCCCCCTATGAAAGTTATTTATATATTATTAAAGGTAATTGACCTGTGAGGAAAAACATTCTGCTTGGTACACAAAGTAGTGAATTGCAATATCAATTATCAAGCTTAATACCATTTTGAGCTAATTCATCTATATTAGGAGTTCTTATACCTGCATTACCCATTACTGCTGCATTATGCTGAGCTAAATATATAAAAATAATATTGGGTCTGTCCATTATGTCACCTCAATATAATTATCCTTTGAATCCATACTCCAGTTGTCTGTTATATTATTAGTAAGTCCATTATAAAACTTTTCCATTAGAGGAAAGTAAGTCTTTTTAGCCCACTCTTGCATAATATGAAAATTATCCATAGCCTCATCACACAACCTTAAGGCCTTTTCTCCATCCCAAACTTTATTCAGCTCATTTAATAATTCTTCCTTAATGTCCTTTAAGCCCTTTTCATTTGCAAGGTTTTTACCACATAAAAAGTCCTCTGAAACATTATATAATGATACTTCATCATAGCCATGATAAGATATTAATTTATAATCACCTTTGCGAATCATAGCAGCAGGAAGATCTTTATCATCAGGATTTTTTCCATAGGTTCCAATCTGAGAAACTACGGCTCTATCTTTATCTATCTCTGCTCCCTTTTCCAGTACCTCCCTCAAATTTTGTCCATAAGGTTTTGGTAATTCAGGCCCTGTTCCATAATCAATCAATGTTCTAGTGACATCATTTAGACAAACTAACCCTTCCACTACTCTATCTTTTTTAATTCCAGGACCTGAAAAGATTAATGGAATCTTTACAGAACATTCAAAAAATGTTGTTTTCCACACTAAATTATTGATTCCCATTGATTCCCCGTGGTCTGAAGAATAAATAAAAATAGTATTTTCTCCTAGCTTCTCTTTAGCTGCTTTGACAATTTTTCCAATATTCTCATCTAAAAACTCAGTATTTGCATAATATGCTGCACGAATTCTTCTCCAGTCTTCCTTAGTTACCCCATCTAGGTTTCTTCTACGTTTCCATTCAACAATGGCAGGATGAATGTTTTCTTCAAAATTAGGATGCACCGGAGCATCATCAATTAAATTATAATAATACTTATACCTTTCAGCTTCGGCAATGAAAGGAGGATGGGGTGAGAATAAACCAATTGTCATCATTAAAGGTCTTTCATCATCTCTTTTCTCCAAAAATTCCAATGCATCCCTTACAACTGCATTGTCATATTCTTGCACTACACAATTTCCACCACCTGATTTAATTATTCCGTCTATTTTTTGAAGTATAGTAAGTCTATATTCTTTTCCTAAATTGGGAGTTAAATTATCATATCCAACATACATAGGCGTATTATCACCAGTTAGCCTTACTTCATGTCCTCGGTATTGGTCAGTACCATACAGGTGCATTCTTCCTGCTAAAACTGTTTGATATCCTCCAATATTCATTGAGTGAGCATATGTTGGAATATTAGTATTCAGTGTTGATTGGTTAACTAGAGTACCATTATCTAATGGAAGCTGACCACTTAGTAGTGCCATTCTTGCCGGAACACATACGGGACAGCTGGTATAGGCATTGGTGAATTTAGTTCCATTCTTTGATAATTCATCAAGGTTTGGAGTCCTAACATAAGGGTCACCAGCATTTCCCATCAAACCGTGGTGATGCTGATCGGTAAACAAAAAAATTATATTTGGTCTTTTCATAACTTTTTCTCCTTTTATAATTAAAATATAATCCAATAAAAAATAATTGCTTATTCTATTGATATATCCATTATATTTACTTAATTAGAGATTATCATATTATATAGATGTGTGACCCTAAAACTTAATCTTTTTTCTAAATATTTCTTAATCAAAACTACAATGACTATTTAGCCAATAGCTAATGGCTCACAGCAGAACATTGAAAGTAAAACTTCTCGGTCACACATCTATAAAGCTTAGACAAGTTAAAATGATTGAAATTCCTCAACTAACCAAAGATTATATTAGCTAATGGATATCCTACTGCCATTAAAATAGCTATTCCTGCCACTACAAAGATAAACCCATATGGTAGTATTTTTTTAGAGTCTATCCAATCATTACCATATGTCATACCTATACCTACAAATGAAGAAGGCAGCATAGTAGCTAATCTCGTCGAAAATGCAACAGGTAATGCCACGAGCATTAAAACTTGTGGGTCCTTTATAAGCAGTGCAACTAATTGGAAGGCAACAATACCAGCAACACTATTTGAACCTAGATTAGTAAGTATTGCAGTAAATACAGCTCCAATTAGGAATAGCGTAAAGGTGGAAGCTCCATTAGTTAAAGGCTCAAGAGTCTGGGTAAACCAAGCTGTAAATCCAGTCTCAGGATTTGTTAATGCACTTGCTAAAATCATATTACCAACGATTAAGAATATAATATGCCAAGGTACACCTTCCTTTGCTGCAATTTTCAAATCCATTAGCGGCTTTCCTTCAACCCTGATAATTGATAATAGAATAATCCCTACAAAGGCTGGCCAAACTAAGCTATAAGAGCCAATGGTACTAATAATATTACTTTGAATTCCAAGCATCTTTGCTAAGCCTGGTAAAAACCATCCTAGCACAACAAGTAAATATATAATACCTGTGTATATTTCTTGCTTTGTAATATCACCAATTTGACCTGATAAAGTAGTTGGGTCGAATTTTTTAAATTTTGAAAAATCTGGTTTAATAATGAATTTAACCATTAGTAAATAGAAACCGAATATAAGTACTAAAGGAATAAATGACCATGCACTATACTCAAACATGCCTATTGTATTTCCAGTCATATTACTATATAAACCTAATACAATTGCAACATGGGGCTGAAAACCTGTTGAAGCACCCATTGTTACTACTAAAAAGGCAACTCCTAGTACAAGAGCTGTAGCAAATCCTGACTTTTTTTCATAGCCTAGCTCAGAACAGATAAGCTCAATAGCTGTAAAATAAAATGCTATTAATGCAAAAACATCAACAAAAAATCCTAAAACAAATATAGAACTAAAAAACAATGCCATAAATGCCCATGGACTTTTTTGTGCTGCCTTTCTAGTCATGAACCATATAGTGATTCTCTTTGCTAGTCCTGACTTAACTAATGCATAGCTCAACAATAAGATGGACAGTACAAAGGTAGGAACCCAATGTCCAAATGAAGCCGATAAAGCTTGCTTAAAATTATATAAAGGAGTAGTTATTAACAAGGTTATAGCAAGAAAAGCAGGAAACGCTGGATGAACCGTAGCAATTAAATAAATAGTACCAATAAAAATACCAACTACTTGCATACCTAAGGCTGTCATTGGTGCTGGTGCAGGAATAAATCTAAATAAAAACATAAAAGCTAATCCAATTGTTAAGTTGACATAGTACTTTCTATTATTCATGTATAGCCCTCCTAATTTTTATTCTTTAATAAAATTTGTTCAATAATGCTAACTCTTGCAAAAAGTTTTTCGATTTTCTTTTTCTTTGAAATTCGTCTTGAATTTTAGCCTTGGTTATTTGTACCTAAACACATTATAAATATTAATAAGAATTATTAGTATTAGTGTAATATTAAATAGTTTTTGAATATGTGTATTTTTCATCTTATTCGATAAAGTATTTCCAAAGTATCCTCCAGCAATTCCACCAGGTATCATATAATAAAGCATATCTAAGTTATACGCTGAAAAGCCTGTACTAAAATAGATTTTTAGAGATCCTGATAGTTGAGAGAAAAAAATGATAAATATAGAATGAAGTGCAGCTGCTTTAGTATCCATTGAAAACAATAATACTAGTATCGCTACATTAATAGGCCCTCCTCCTATACCTAAAAAAGATGAAACTGTTCCAAGCAATATACCAACAATAAAGCTATAGGCAGATTTTTTTATATTCAGTTTTGTAATTCTGTCTTTGTAGCTAACAACAATAAAAACAAGAATCATTAATCCAGCTAAAATGCTAGATTGAACACCCTTTGCCAATGATTCATTATTTAAAATAATAAGAAACCTACTAAAAAGTAATCTACCTAGAACACCACCTGCAATTGAACCTATTGCTATCATAAGCGTTCTTTTACCTTCAAGGTTTACGCCTGATAAAATGCTTTTAGTTAAAGATACAACAGCCATAGAGAAAACTGTAGCAGATGATAAAACTCCTATTGTTGCTATATCATAATGCCCTAGAGCATCAAGTACTGGTTTAATTATTACACCACCACCTAAACCGGCTATAGCTCCAATAACCGTTGCTAAAAATCCTATCAAGAAATAAATAATTATCATTGGATTAATCTCCTCTTAGTCTATTGAAATTTGAAACGCTTCACGTTTATAAAAGGAAATATGTTGAAAACAAATGAAACAACCTATCAAATCAAACTATTTATTCTTCATACAACAAAATCTCCTTTCACAAATAGTTCTCCAGGGTGCAGCCTATTGAGTACTATGGCAACATTTTCAATATTAATAGAAAGTTTTTCGCTTAGAACCTCAGCTATAGTTCTAATAATTGCTTCCTCTTGCTCTTTTGTTTTGTCTTCAAAACAGGATATATATACTACTGGTTGATGAGAGTCTTCCTCTATAAATTCTGCAAACTCACCATTAAACATATAACTTTTAGGCTTTATAAAGTCCCAATAAATAACAAGTCTGTTAAGGGGTATATTGGAAGCTTTAGACACTTTTTCCCCAATTGTTTTTAGTATCTCGGATTGATCCATTGCTTTTTTTGATGGCAATGACTTGATTTGAATAATTGGCATAATATCACCTCCCTTTTTTATGAATCAAAGATTTTTTAAACAGCTCTGTAAAACGTTTTCCTCACCTAAATTACTTTAAGCTTTTTTACATATTTCTACATCAGCAATTTTCATACCAAAAAAAAATACAAGCAATCGCCTGTATCTGAATTCACTTCATAAATATTCATATGTATGTGTGTATAAATTAGTGAAGGATTTGTTAACTTTTTTATACATATATTCTAAGCATCTTTAAAAATAATCCGTCTACCCCTTAGCTTAAGCACCATTATTTTCCTTGTTATTAAACTCGGACAGAGGGACAGGGACTTGTCTGTTATACCTTTTTGCCCTTATAACTTACTCCCACCTGTTATTCTAGCAATCTGTCTCATTGTAGCACCATTTATTGCTTTTGATTCTTTTAATATACTATCTATTTTCTTCCCTATTAATTATATTATTAGCTTCAGACAAGTCACCACTGTCCCCTTGTCTGTTATCTCTAATAATTCTTGTTGCCAATAACTCCCTACCCTTGACAATTTAAAGGTTAAATCATATCTTAAACACTATTGACATATCTTTGATCCTTTTTCTCCAAATCATATGATCGTATCCTGCTTCCCAATAATCTTTTAGCACATAATCAGGTTTTCCAAATTTCCTCTTCCATATCTTCTGTGCATTAGTATATCCACTATCTAAGCAAAATTCTTCTATTCCCTTATTCTGCAATGTAAGATACATCACATTCAAAAGCAAATTTCCTATCCCACGCTTCTGATAGTAGGGATGAACAAACACCGTTCCTATCTCAAACAACTCCTTCAAAGCTCCATTTGTGCAATCATTAATTAGTTTACTTACAGGACCATACTCAATCGTACCTATAACTTTGTCATTATCTAAAGCTATAAAATAATGTCTATCCTCTTTATCACTTTTTAAATCTATATTCACACAGTTAACCTTATCTTCAATTTCCTTCTCTATTCCATCCACTAAACGTGCTAATCCTTGTTTAGCAAAGGTATCTGTAATCACTGTTCTAAAAAACTTATTCAATTCTTCTAAATCATCAATTCTTGCTCTCCTTATCTCTACATCTTGCATTTGTAAAACCTCCTTAACTTTTAAATAATAAACTTAATTTATATATGTTCACTTATCTCCAGCGTTTCTATGAATCCTCTATTACTCTTTACCCCTAGACTATATTATACCAAATTTTGGGTTTTGTCAACATTCTTTACAAATTGTGTAAAAAACTACAAATGAAAAACATATGAGAACATATGAGGGTCAGGCTAGAAAAAACATATAGGGTCAGGCTAGAACATGTAATTCAAAACATCTATTTACTATTCCATATTTTTGATACTAAATGATATGAAACCCCTAAGAACTCTGATATCTTAACTTGATTTATTGCTTTATACTTCAATACTTCTTTAATAAACTCTTTTCTTAATCTTAGTTTTTCTCCTCTAAGATATTTGCCTTTAATCTCATCAATACTTATTCTATTTTCCTTTTCAAAGACTTCTACTATTTCTTTAAACTCTTTCTTGTCAAATATCATTTTATTAATTTCTTTTTCTATATTCTCAAAGCTAGGAGATACATCTCCCATACCTTTCTCTCTTTCTTCACTATCTTCTATATCCATGAATTCAATATAACTTTTAACTGCTTTCTTTTTATTTGATGAAAACATAGATAATACTTCTTCAACTGAACAAATACTATCAACTCCTGATATATATTCTTTGTGGCTGCTATATTTATAATCAATACTTGCTATATTTGTTCTAACTGGATTCTTATGAATATATCTTATAAGGGATAATAAGTATGTCTCCTTATCACATACTATACTTTTATATCTCTGCTCAAATACATGTCCGCTTCTCTTATAATTCTTATTATACCAGCTTGTATATGTCTGTTGTATAAGCTGCATTATCTTTGATAAGGGTATATCTGAAACCTCTATAAGCAGATGACAATGATTGTCCATAATCACATATGCGTATAATTTCCCATTATACTTATCTACGTATTTTGTTACTTTTTTCAAATATTCTTCTTTATCTTTTTCATTTTTTAATATATATTCTCTATTATTTCCCCTAACAATAACATGATATAATGCTCCTTCATAATGTATTCTTGCCTTTCTTGCCATCTATTCCTCACTTCTTTCTTTTTTTTTCATTATATCATATTTTACTTGTTCTAGCCTGACCTCATTTACTTTCCCCACGGCAATCGCATGAAAAAATATCTTAATAAAAACTTAAGGTTTAAGTTTTTAAAAAATGGCTTTGCACCATCATTTTAGTTAGCTTTTTTTCATGCGATTGCCGTGTACTTTCCCTATTGATGTACAATTAGACCATAATTCATATTTGTTGTCATGAAAATATTTATTAAATAATTTGAATATTTATTATTGACATCTAGGTACGAAGCTGATATTATAGTATACAATTCAATATTAAAACTTATCTAGAGAGACCGAGGGACTGGCCCTATGACGTCCGGCAACCTGAATTTTTATTCAAGGTGCTACTTCCAGCAGGTAATTTGCCTGAGAGATAAGATGCTTAGAATTTAGACTTCTTGCAGATTATCTGCAGGAAGTTTTTTTATTCTTTAAAATCAAACTTAAATTAGGAGGAATTTAAATGTCAAAAAAATTAAACTTTGAAACTATTCAATTACACGGAGGATATGAGGCCGATTCAAATACTAAATCCAGGGCCGTACCAATTTATCAAACAACATCCTATGTATTTGAAACACCTGAAGAGGCAGCAGATTTATTTGCATTAAAGAAGGCTGGAAATATCTATACTCGTATTACAAATCCAACTACAGATGTTCTTGAAAAAAGAATAGCTCTACTCGAGGGCGGCATAGGAGCTGTTGCAACCTCTTCTGGAATGGCTGCAATAAGCTATGCCATATTGAACATTGCTTCATCCGGGGATGAAATAGTTTCAGCCTCAACCCTATATGGAGGGACATATCAATTATTTGCAAATACCCTTAAGGATTTTGGTATTAAAGTAAACTTTGTAAATCCAGATGACCCATCAAATGTAGAAAAGGCTATAAATAATAAAACTAAAGCAGTATATATTGAAACCATTGGCAACCCCGGAATAAATATATGTGATATTGAAAAAATATCTGAAATAGCCCATGCAAACAATGTACCTCTAATCGTTGATAATACCTTTGCAACTCCATATTTATGCAAACCCTTTGATTTTGGTGCAGATATTGTAGTATACTCAGCAACAAAATATATAGGTGGCAACGGCACCTCAATAGGCGGTTTGGTTATAGATTCCGGTAACTTCAATTGGAATAATGGCAAATTCCCAAAGCTTGTAGAGCCGGACAAAAGCTATAATGGAATTTCCTATACTGAAACATTCCAGGAGGCTGCCTATATTGCTAGATTGAGGGTTGTCCTACTAAGGGATTTAGGCGCTTGTATTTCTCCCTTTAACTCATTCCTTCTTACCCTTGGCCTTGAAACCCTCTCATTAAGGATAGAAAGACATATTGAAAATGCAAAAAAAATCGCCGAGTTTTTAGATAAACATCCCAAAATTGATTGGGTTAACTATCCAGGTTTGGAAGATAACAAATATCATGGAATCTCTAAGAAGTTTCTTCCAAAGGGTACAGGAGCTATATTTACCTTTGGTGTAAAGGGAGGATATGAAGAGGGTAAAAAATTAATAAGTTCCTTAGAAATATTTTCTCATTTGGCAAACGTAGGAGATGCTAAGTCCTTGATTATACACCCTGCTTCTACTACCCATCAACAGCTGAGTGAAGAGCAACAAAGACAAAGTGGAGTTTCTCCAGAATTGATAAGAATTTCAATAGGTATAGAAAATGTAGACGATTTAATAAACGATCTTTCAAATGCACTGGTAGAAATATAATATAACATACTTAATATATAGGTTCTATAGTAAAGGAGAATTATTATGCCAATAGTTATACCCAAGGCTCTTCCGGCCTTTGAAGTATTATCAAATGAAAATATTTTTGTAATGACTGAAAAACACGCTATCCATCAGGATATTAGGGCATTAAAGATTGTAATATTAAACTTAATGCCTACTAAAATAGAAACTGAAACCCAGCTTCTCCGTCTGTTAGGAAATGTTCCTCTGCAGATAGAGGTAACATTTATCCATACAGAATCCTATGAATCCAAGAATATATCAAAGGTTCATCTAAGTACTTTTTATAAGCATTTTAAGGATATTAAAGACCAAGAATTTGATGGAATGATAATAACAGGAGCTCCAGTTGAGCTCCTCCCCTTTGAAGAGGTAGCTTATTGGGATGAATTGAAGGAAATTATGGATTTTTCCGTTTCTAATGTTACATCTACTCTTCATATTTGTTGGGGGGCACAGGCCGGGCTATATCATCATTATGGAATTCCAAAATATGTAATAGAAGAAAAAATATCAGGTGTATTTCCCCATACTATTAATAACAACAAAACCAATCTTCTAAGGGGCTTTGATGACATTTTTTACGTTCCCCATTCACGTTATACCGAAGTACAAAAACAGGATATTGATAGGATTCCGGAGCTTGAAGTTTTATCGGAATCCTCCTATTCTGGAGTGTATATAGTTGCATCAAGGGATAAAAGACAAATATTTATAAGCGGACATCCAGAATACGATGTTAGTACCTTAAAATCTGAGTATATGAGAGATGTATCTAAGGGTATGGAGATAGAAGTTCCTAAAAATTATTTTAAAAATGATGATCCATCAATGGAACCTCTTTCAAGATGGAGAGGACATGCGAGTCTACTCTTTTCCAACTGGATTAATTATTATGTGTATCAGAAAACACCCTATATATTAAAGGGGCATCTGAGATAATAAAATAGACATAGAAAAAGCTATATATATGAATTTAAGTGAAAACGGTAATGTAAAAAAATCTGTGCTTTAGTGAAAAACAAATCTCTTTTCTGGTAATAATTAGAATAATAATTAAAACTAGAGAGGAGATTTTTTATGAGTA
>JANQEZ010000445.1 GCA_028278115.1 Clostridia bacterium | reverse complement strand
AATTATTTTCTGGGTTTTATACTCTTGAGCTTATGAGAGAGGATATATTAAAGGAGAGAAAATGGAGGATGAAATCTCTTCCTATTTCCCGTTACCAATATGTTTTTTCCATTATTATAGTAACCACCCTTTATTGTGGACTACAAAGTTACGTGCTTACCCATTATACCAGGGTTTTTTATGATGTCATTTGGGGAAATCAGGGAAGACTAATCCTAACAATTATATTAACGTCATTTGTAATTCAAATGATTTATTTAAACCTTGCAATGAACCTAAAAAACTATAAAACTATGGAGCGCTCAGCTGTTGCCGTAAGTCTGCTTTCCATGTTCTTTGCAGGAGTTTGGTTTAAGCTACCAGACCATCCAGTATTAAATTTTATGGGGACCTATGGAAATCCTTTTTCCCTAGCACGAAATACGATGATTGATGTGATGAAAGGTGAATTTACCACGGAAGGTATAGCATCCACAGGACTTTTTATACTGTTAGGCTTCATTTTAATAAATATTAGCATTTTTCAAGGAAGGAGAAAGTTTGAATGATAATTTTCAAGTATGTTTTCAAGCGTACTATACGTAGCAAGCTAGATATATTAATGATTTTACTTCTTCCGGTTTTATTGGTTTTTATTTCAACTGAGCCCTGGCTCCCCATACCATTAGGTTTTCAATTATATGGTATACTAATATTATTTATATCTTCTAAGCTATGCAGAATCATGATGGAGGATCGTGAAAAGAAAGTAGTTCTGAGAATTAGCGCTGCACCTATAACTCCATTAAGATACTTGGTGGAAAATCTACTTGCCTATACCGTCATTTTAGGGGCAATTAATGGGGTTGTGATTACCATAGGAGTGTTTAAATATGGAATTCAAAATATTTATCCACTAGAGATGTTCTTGCTTCTTACAGCCTTTTCATTTGCTTCTATAGGACTATCCATTGCATGGTATTCACTTTTTAGAAGTTCCGATACGGCCTATAGTATTTTAAGTGGACTATATATGTCATTAGCTATGCTTGGGGGGATGTTATGGCCTATAGAGATTATGCCTGATATAATACAGCGAATGGTACAGATTTTGCCAACCTACTGGTTTGCTCTTGGCATGAGAGAAATTGTATTTGAGGGCTTTAGTAAGGAATTTGTTTTTATACTAGGGATTTTAATTCTTTTTAGTATCGCTTTTACTTTACTTGGAAGTAGAAGACGGCTTGGCTAGATTGTTTTGTAGATCATAAAATTATAGGTAGGGAAAGATATGGTTAGAAAAGAAACTCAAAAGTATGACTCTTTAACTCTACAATTAAATCTCACACGGGTCTGTGGACTCATTCTTTTAGGTGTTCATTGGATGATTACCTCAGGGAAATCTACTGGGATGCTCCTTCTCCTTGGGCTTTTAATCTTTTTAACTTTATGCCAGTACCTACCTAACAATCCATGGATACTCTTGGGAGGTGGAATCTTTGTTGGTTGTCTAGGCTTTATTGTGCCAACGGTAGCCATCTCCTTTAGTATTCCAGTTTTTGAGGGTTTTTTAAGAAATAAACCTTTTTGGATTTTGCCAGGTTTCTTCCTTGGATATTTTGGTTGGGAGATAAACCTAACTCTTATCTTTATCTTAATTTTTGCCGGGCTTCTAGGGCGTCTTCACAAAACAGCAAGACAGGAGAAGGATTATTATAAATATCAATGGGACAGAGAGAGACGATCTCGATACGAGACTGAGGGACTTAATGAAGAACTTCTATCTCTTCGACAAGAAGTAATAGAAATGACGGAGCTTTCAGAAAGAAATCGTATCGCTCAACAACTTCATGACGATGTTGGTCATGAGCTTACTGGTGCAGTGCTTGGACTTCAAGCCTTTCGATCCATGATGGAAGATGGAAGGTTACAGCCGTCAGAAAAAGAGCTTTTTAATAAGATTGTAGAAAGAGTTAATAACAGTTCGTGGATTCTTCGAGAAACCGTACATAATATGAAGCCTTATGTTCTTTTAGGAATAGAGAATCTTAATCTATTGATTAAGGATTTTAAAGATATTCCCGTGAATTTTAAGGTTTTTGGGAATACTGAGAAAGTGCCAATGCATTACTGGATTCTTTTAAGAACTGCTTTAAAAGAGGGTCTTACCAATGTGCTTCGTCATTCTAAGGCATCAAGAGTTCTTGCACAACTGGATATTACACCAAGTGTTTTGCGTTTTAGCCTTGAAAACGATGGTATAGCTCTGGGAAGGTTCTTTGAGGAAGGTATGGGGATAAGAAGTCTAAGGCAGCGAACTAAAGCCTATGGAGGGACATTTTCGGTGGTGAAAGAGAAGGAGCATTTTCGTCTAGTAATTGTATTGCCTTTACCAAAGGAGGAAGGTTATCATGAATAAAAATATCAAAGTACTGATTGTGGACGACGATCCTTTAGTGGGTCAGAGTCTTGAGATTCTTTTTACAAAAAAAGAGGATATGATAGTCCTTGGTACAGTCTTTAATGGTCAGGAAGCTTTGGATATTATCCAAAAAATTCAGGATGAAAAGGGAAAATCCTCCTTGCCCGATGTGATACTGATGGATATTCAAATGCCAATGATGGACGGTATTGAAGCTACAGGTCGAATAAAGAAAGATTATCCTGATATCAGGGTAATGATGCTGACCACATTTAAGGATGAGCATAATATTAAAAGAGCTCTTCTTGCCGGTGCTGAGGGTTACTTAATTAAATCTACCGAGGTATCAGGCATGGCAGAAAAAATTAGAGCTCTTTTTACAGGTTCTACAGTAATGGATCCAGAGGCTTTAAAGGAACTTACAAAACCAAAAATTGAGCCCTTAAAAGGGCTTACTCCAAGAGAGCAAGAAATTGCCCGTTTAGTAGGAGAGGGACTTTCTAATAGAGAGATTTCTAAGCAGCTATTCATATCCGAAGGGACAGTTAGAAACAATTTATCGGTGATTTTAGAAAAACTTTGCATTCGAGATCGAACCCAATTAGCTATCTATTATTTAAAAAATAATTTTAATAGATAGATATGGTGTGAAAATCAAAACAACACCTTATTTAGGAGAGAAAGGGATCATAGGCTGGAGACTGTAGCAGTGAATGGTGTCAGGCTAGAACAAGTAAAACATGGTGTAATGAAAAAAGAAAGAAGTGAGGAGTAGATGTCAAGAAAGGTAAGGATACATTATGAAGGAGCATTATATCATGTTATAGTTAGAGGAAATAATAGAGAATATATATTAAAAAATAAAGAAGAATATTTGAAAAAAGTAACAGAATACATAGATAAGTATAATGGGAAACTATATGGATATGTGATTATGGACAATCATTGTCATTTGCTTATAGAGGTTTGGGATATACCGCTATCAAAGATTATGCAGTTTATACAACAGACATATACAAGCTGGTATAATAAGAATTATAAGAGAAGTGGACATGTATTTCAGCAGAGATATAAAAGTATAGTATGTGATAAAGAGT
>JANQEZ010000258.1 GCA_028278115.1 Clostridia bacterium | reverse complement strand
TGACAAAGTCAACAAGATGACAGGCTTTTGAGAAATCCGAAGTTCGAGGCGTGCTGAAAGTGAGAGGTCGCAGCGTATAAAGAAATACGTAAGAGTTCTTACTTGAAGCAACAACGAAGAAATTCGGGTTTGTCAATAGCCTGAGAGTATGAATTTACATACTCTCGTATCACTTATTAATCGACATCATCGTAGTTAACGTTATCGAAGTATAATTCATCATTAGAATAAGAATTTAAAGCTCTTTCCCTTTCTTCATCATCTGATTTAATAGAAAGAATATTTACTTTGGCTTCGCCAACTACCTCTACTCCCAATTCATATTCAACTTGAATTGCTATTGCTGGGATACCACATTTATTAACGAGCATTGTTCCTAGTGAAGCGGGATCTTTATTTATCCATGCTAATATATTTTGATTGAGACTTTCACCTCTATAGGAGTTCACGCCTTCAAATGTTGGGACAGATATTATCTCAGAGAATTTTTCAGTGCTTTTAGATACAGTTGTATCTCCGTTTGTTTCATACCATACATGAATTTCAAATTCTCCATTTATCCTAATATTTATATTATTATTAGAAAAATTCTCAAAAATACTCTCATGAATCTTAGCATTTGTTATAGTACAGCCCAATACCTGTGTAGGCTCTACATTGCCTTTAGATGCAATAAATATTGTAGTCTGGCATGACTGAGTAGTTTTACCGCATACTGCATTAGTGATAATGGTTATCATATTACTTGAGTAATTATGCATATCTTTCATAATTTCCCCCCTTTTCATTAACTATAATATTCGACTAATTTTAAGATGGTGATTGATTATGATATCTTTTAAAAAATCATCACATATTATTGTTTAGTCCATATATTAATATTGCAATAAGACCTTTAAGAAAAGGGGGAGATTTATATAAATGAAAGCTTTGGTGACTGGTTGTGCAGGGTTTATAGGGTCCCATCTAAGTGAATCTCTTATTGAAAATGATATAGAGGTAATAGGTATTGATTGCTTCACAGAATATTATGATAGAAAACTAAAGGAAAGAAATATATCTTCTATATTATCTTCTAAAAAATTTACCTTTGTAGAAGCAGATATAATGGATGCTTCTTTGGGACAGTATTTAAAAGATGTAAAATATATTTTCCATCAAGCAGGGCAGCCAGGTGTAAGAGGAAGCTGGGGGAAGGAATTCGATATATATGTAAAAAATAATATTCTTGTAACTCAACGTATTCTAGAAATTGTTAAGGATTTTGAGATTAAGAAATTTATATATGCCTCATCTTCCTCTGTTTATGGAAATATTGATGAGCTGCCAGTGAAGGAATCTCAGTTAACAAAACCATTTTCACCATATGGAGTAACTAAATTAGCAGCAGAACAGCTATGTAACCTTTACTTTGAAAACCATGGGATTCCAACTGTTGCATTAAGGTATTTTACAGTTTATGGACCGAGACAAAGACCAGAAATGTCTATGAGCAAATTTATCAAAGATATGATCAGTGGTAATTGTATAACTATATATGGTGATGGAAAGCAAATACGTGATTTTACCTATATAGATGATATTGTAAAAGCTAATTTACTGGCAATGGAGTCTCCAGTAGAAGGTGAAGTATTTAATGTAGGGAGTAGCCGACCAATAAAATTGATTGAGATTATTAAGATTTTAGAAAAACTGGTAGGAAAAAAAGCAAATATAGAATTTATGCATAAACAAGATGGTGATGTAAGGGAAACCTATGCAGATATAAATAAAATAGAAAGTTTATATGGCTATAAAGCTTCTATAGATATCGAAAAAGGTTTATATAATCAATTAGATTATTTCAAATCGACTAATGAAAATTTGAAATCACATTAGTATATTTGCTGAATATAATGAAGTGAAAATGAAAGGAGGGATAATTTCAAAACGGAAAGCTGTATAGAATCAGATAAAATGCAGCATATGAATAAAGCATAATAAGATTAATAATTAGGATGGATTATAATTTAGATGAAATAAGCAAAAAAACAGAAGCATATTGATATAGTTAATTATTATAGATTATTTACTATTGGAATAGAATCATTTATTAAAAATTAATTAGATATAAATTAAGGGAGGATATAATAAATGAAATATAAAGAAAAATTTATTGGTAATAAGGAAGAATGTTTCCAGCAATTAAAAAGTGTTTTCACAGATTTAATATATGGAAAGCTTGCAGTAGAAGGTGAATTAGTAAAGATACCAGATGATAAAGAGCTTGAGTATAAAATAAAATACGAAGATGATCCAGCAACAGAAGGTGCAATGGCAATAAAAATTGGATGGTCATACATTGAAGAAGAGGAAGAAGAAGAGGAAGAAGAAGAGGAAGAAGAATTTACATTATAGCATGAATGAAATAGGGGGACTTATCCCCCTATTATTTTAAGGGGGAAAAAATATTATGAATTCTTTCATGGCTGATGTAAAAAGAGCTTTAGAAAAATATGATATAGAGGTATTGGGTATTAAGACAGAGTCTTATAAGGGAAAAAAAGGTGTATGGTGGATAAAAACCCCTAATGGAAAAAAAATACTTAAAAAGCAATCTCAATCCGAGAAGACATTAGATTTTATAATTGCAGGAGTAAAGCACCTTATGAGAAATGGTGTCAAAATTCCTAAGATAATAAAGAGTAAAGAAGGCAATGACTACGTTCTCGTAGATGATACCTGCTATGTATTAAGTGAAGCAATTGATGGGAAAACATTAGACTATTCCAGCTCAAAAAACATTGAAAGAATAGTTGGAGAATTGGCTAACTTTCATAAATCGTCAATTGGTTTTGTTCCACCGGAAAATTGCAAGATTAGAACACATTTGGGATTATGGATAGAAAAGTATGAAAAAGAAGTAGATAAGCTAAAAAATTACTATGAGATGGAGAAATCTCAGAGTAGTCATTCACAGTTTGGGAAGATTATACTGAAGGAGTATCCCTATTTCTACAATAGAATGGATAAAGCATTAAAGGAATTCAAAGGGAAACCCTATCAGAGATGGGTAGACGAAGTTAAACAAACTGGCTCATTGTGCCATCAAGACTTTACAGCAGGGAACCTTATTTATACAGAAAATGGGGATTTATTTGTATTAGACACAGATTCCCTTACTATAGATATACCACTTAGAGATATTAGGAAAATATTGAATAAAATAATGAAAAGAAAAAAGAAATGGGATATTGCATTAGTAAAGGATATTTTATTATGGTATCAGAATCAATATCCTTTGGAATCCTGGCAATGGGAAGTTCTTAGACCTACGTTGACTTATCCCCACTTGTTTACAGGAATAATGAGTAAATACTATGAAAGAAGAGAAAAAACATGGACAGAACAAAAATATTTAAGTCGATTAAAAGATATGATAAAGATAGAAAGATCAGTAGATCCCGTAATAGATAATTTTGATAAGGTTAGACCTTTATAACAATAACTAAAGGGGTGTATAGTGTGAAACAGAAAGTTAGTATGAAGGATTTATCTGAGTTAGCCCGGGAAGTATTATTTAAATATGGTATCGAACCGGATAATTTAAAAATAATTCAGAATAACGGCTTAAAAACTCTGTGGAAGCTTAGTCATAATAACGAGATAAAGTGCCTTAAGCGTTTGAAGCATTCCAAGGAAAAATCAATGTTTAGAGTAAATGCCCAAATGCATATTTACAATAAGGGTGGTAAAGTAGCTAAAGTATATTTAAACATGGATAATGAAGGTATTACGGAATATAATGGACAGTTATTTGTATTGTATGAATGGATAGAGGGTAGGGATTTAAATTTTAGTAGGCCATCGGATTTATGTGTGGCCTTAGAAGGATTAGCAGATTTTCATGTGTCCTCAAAGGGATATAAAGCAAGTGAAAACGTAGAGATATCCTCTAAACTTGGTAGATGGGTTTCACAATATGAATCGATGAAAAAAAGAATGCTGAAATGGAAGGAAGTAGCTAAAGAAAACACTAATAAGAAGGCACATAATACCTATCTTAAACATATAGATTCTATAATTGAAATTGCGGATATAGCTATAGATAGTTTAAAACAATCTTCTTATAATGTACTAACTAATATAGAACTTTATGAGTCATGTTTATGCCATCAAGATTATGGTGAAGGCAATGTAATCCTCTCAGGAAAAGATTTATATGTTATAGATTTAGATGGAGTAACCTACGACCTGCCAATCAGAGATCTTAGAAAAATTATTGGTAAACGTATGGAAAAAAGAGGAGAATGGAATAAGGATAATATAGAAAAGATATTGAAATGTTATGAGAAAAATAATAGGCTCACTAAGGAAGAAAAGGAGCTGCTAAAGATAGATTTGTTATTTCCCCATTGGTTTTTTGCTACAGTGAAGAATATGTATAAGAAAAATAAATCCGTTGGCTGCGATAAAATATCCAAAATTGCTAAATTAGAAAATGGTAAACTTAGAGTTCTGCAAGGAATGTTCTAGAGGAGGTAGACTATGAATATTGCATTGATTTGTACTGAAAAACTTCCAGTTCCTCCTATCTTAGGAGGTGCAATACAAATATATATTGATGCTATCCTACCAACACTGGCGAAGCATCATCAAATAACTTTATTTAGCCTAGATAATAGCAAATTACCTTCAAGGGAGGAAAATGGGAATATAAGACATATAAGGGTTAAGGGTAAAACTGCTGATCAATATATTAATAATATAAGGAAAGAATTATCAGATGAGTTTAGAGATGAGTTTGATTTAATTCATGTATTTAATAGGCCGCTTTGGATACTTAGATTAACCGATGCTGCACCAAATACAGGATTCAGCTTGAGCTTGCATAACGAAATGTTTGCACCTAAAAAAATCGACCCAGCCAGAGCAAAAAGGTGTATAGAGAGAGTTAGATTTATAACCACGGTAAGTCAGTTTATTGCCGATGGTGTAACTGAAATGTATCCTTTAGCCGAAGGTAAAATGAATGTCGTATACTCCGCTGTTGATTCAGAAAAAATGAAGCCTATATGGGATAAAGATGTTTTAGATACAAGAGAGAAGCTTCGTAAGCAATATGGACTAGGTGATCGAAAAGTAATAGCCTATATTGGTAGACTAAGCAAGAAAAAGGGGACACATGTACTATTAAAGGCAATGAAAGAAGTAATGGATAGACATCCCAACACAGCATTATTACTTGTAGGTAGTAAATGGTATGGAAAAAATGAAACCGATTCTTATATAAAGAAATTACAGGATTTCTCAAAGACCTTAAATGGGCCTGTTATATTTACAGGATTTCTAACACCTAAAGAGATTCCTAAATACTATAATATTGGCGATATATTTGTCTGTGCATCTCAATGGTTAGAGCCACTTGCAAGAGTTCATTATGAAGCGATGGGAGCTGGACTTCCCATAATAACTACTGATCGTGGTGGAAATGCTGAAGTCATTCAAGAATATATTAATGGAATTTTAATCAAAGAATATGATAACCCAGAAGTAATGGCTGAAAAAATCATTTATCTATTGGAAAATGAAGATTTAGCCCTTAGAATGGGAAAATTAGGTAGAAAGTTTGCCGTAGAAAAATATAATTGGGATAGAGTATCATCACAGCTTTTAGACCTTTTTAAAACTATTAGCTTGAATTAGATGATTATTAAACTAAAGATTTATGACAGAGTTCCCTTTTCACTAAGAAATAATGATTAGTGAATTAGATGGTGATAGCTAGCAATAAAGGCTTCTGACACAATAAAGTCAGCAGCCTTTTAAAAAAGCCAATTGATTACAAAAGTTACCGCTTTAAAGATATAAGCTGCAATTAGAAAAGAGCTTTAAGGGTACTTTACCTAGTTTATATAATTACCCCTTCCAATGGAATAATACTCTAAGTTATACTTCTTAACTTCTTCTAAACTTAAAACATTTCTTCCATCTATAACTATAGGGCTTTTCATTTTTTCCTCTAAAACAGATAAGTCTAATGCTGAGAATTCTTCCCAGTCTGTACATATAATAACACAGTGGGAATCTACTAGGCTGTCAATTATATTATTGCAATAGGTTATATCAGGAAAGATACTCTTGATCTCATTGGAAGCTTTTGAGTCATATGCTTTGATTATTGCACCATGTCTCAATAGCTCTTTAATAATAAATAAAGAGGGTGATTCTCGTATATCATTTGTGCCAGATTTAAAGGTGAGACCCAATATTGTCATGGCTTTACCTTTAAGCTCCTTAAATTTTTCTAATAATATTCTTACAGGAACTAATCTCTGCTCTTCATTGACTTCTATGGCACTTCTAACTATTTTAAAATCGCATCCATTCTTTTCTCCAATTCTAACTAGGGCCTTTGTATCCTTAGGGAAGCAAGAACCGCCAAATCCAATTCCAGCTTTCATAAATTCTGGTGAGATTCTTTTATCTAGACCCATGGCATAAGCAACGGTTTCCACATCTGCACCAACTTTATTACATAAATTTGCTATTTCGTTGATAAAGGAAATTTTTGTTGCCAAGAATGCATTTGAAGCATATTTTATTAATTCAGCAGCTTCGGGTTGAGTAAAAACAAGCTTTATATTAAATGGCTCGTATAGTTTTTCCATTATTTCTTTGGACTTTTCACTATCATAACCAACTACGATTCTGTCTCCATTTAAAAAATCATGTACTGCCTTGCCCTCTCTTAAAAACTCAGGATTAGATATTATGTCGAATTTATCCCTAGATATTCCATTTTCTAAAAGGAGTTTTTCTACATATTTTTGAGTACCAACTGGTACTGTGCTTTTATTTACTATTACTTTGTATTCATTAAGATAATAAGAAATTTGATTAACTACTTCAGTAACTTGACTTATATTAACATCCCAATTATCCATTTCAGGTGTTCCAACTGCTATAAAGATCACATCAGAACTTTTTACAGCGTGATGAATATCCTTTGTGAAGAATATATGGTTAGAAATTAAACACTCATTGAGTAATTCTTCCAGATTCTCTTCAAATATTGTGGGAATTCCTTTATTCAGTTTTTCAACCTTTTCTATATCCTTCTCAACACAGATTACTTTATTTCCATGTTTTGCAAAGCCTAGCGATGTGATTAATCCCACATATCCGGCACCTATAACACATATATTCACTTAATCACCTTCCTAAGAATGTATTTATAACTATAGAGAATCCATAGTAAATCTTAATTTGTACATATACATAAATTAATGTACATATCAAAATATCCGATGTTTCTAGGGATTTTTGATGTGTATAAATTAAAGTTTTGACTGGAATCTCTATATCCTATATAGTTAATTTTTTAAATATTGCCTTGAGTAAAGGCTAATACATTATATGGGAAAAGTTTTCTGTTGTGATGTAAAGATTCAGAAAGAATCTAAATAAACTTAAAATGTTTAATTATGGATTGGTAGCAGTGGTAAATTATATAAAGTTAAAACAGGTGGAACAAAGAATCAACAATTACCCTTAAAAGAAAGAGTAAATAAATTAATTGGAGTCTTAGATGATTGGATATATTATGTTAATAAACAAGGTGAAATGAAGAGATTAGGGACAGATGGTACTGGAGTTGAAGAAATTTAAAAGGGGGAAGAGGGGTTGCAAGTGCAACCCCTCTCAGGCTGCCCCAAAACCCGAACTTCTTCGTTGTTGCTTAGGGTGAGAACTCTTACGTATTTCTTTATACGCTGCGACCTCTCACTTTCAGCACGCCTCGAACTTCGGATTTCGGGAAAGCCTGTCATCTTGTTGACTTTG
>JANQEZ010000173.1 GCA_028278115.1 Clostridia bacterium | reverse complement strand
GTTTATTGCTTAAAGAAGGTCAACAGGTTAAAAAGGGACAAAACATTGCAAGAGCAGGTAGTACTGGAATGTCAACAGGTCCCCATCTGCATTTTGAGGTTAGAGAAAATGGTCAGTATATAGACCCTTTAAAATATCTTAAAAAATAAAATGGTAAGGCTCCTACTTTTATATTGTAGGGGTCTTAAATAATTGTATCCAAATTTTTGAGTAATTAAAGTAAAGATGGTATAATGAATAGTGAAAATTAATAGAATAAAATATCGAAGTGTTTTTCATAAATACTAAGAAAACTGACTAGAGGTGAAATGGATGATTAAAAAGACAACTGCTTTTATTGGTGCTTTCATTCTTATAATAATAACGTGTTTAGGTACCTTTGTTATAAGTAACGTAATTGAGTATAGGGTCGGAAGTAAAGTTTTTGTATCAGAAGACGAACTTACAAGGCTAAAAGAAGTCGATAAAGACTTTCAGAAGATACTATATTTAAAAGAATATATCGAAAATAACTATTATCAATCTACTACAGAAACTGCTTTTGAAGATGGTATTTTAAAGGGACTTTTCGCTTCACTAGAAGACCCATATTCTGAATATATGACCAAATCGGAATATGATAGCTTCATCACCCATGCAAAAGGGACCTATGGAGGAGTGGGTATAATAGTCACACCGGGAGAAGATGGATATATAACTGTGGTTTCACCTATTGAAGATACACCAGGTGAAAGGGCAGGAATCATATCTGGAGATAAAATTATAAAGGTTAACGATGAAGATGTTACAGCAGATAAGCTAGATGAGGCCATTGCCCTAATGAAGGGAAAGCCGGGGACGAAGGTTGATTTGACCTTGGTAAGGAAAAGTAGAAATGAACCCTTTGTTGTAACTATTCAAAGGGAAGAGATAAGGCTGAAGACTATAAGATCAAAGGCTATGGGTGATAATATTGGGTATATAAGGATAACGATGTTCGATGATAAAACCGCCGATGATTTTAAATCACATTTAAGGGAATTAGAAGCACAAAATATTAAAGGGCTTGTAATAGATTTAAGGAATAATCCCGGTGGCTCCCTAAGGGAATGTGTTGAAATAGCCGATGAGCTTTTAGGTAAACAGGTTATTGTTTATACTAAAGATAGGGAGGGTAAAGAAGACTATTTGAGATCCGATATAAATAAGGTGGATTATCCCTTTACTATCTTGGTGAATAATGGAAGTGCAAGTGCATCAGAAATTCTAACTGGAGCAGTAAAGGACACCGACTCAGGTGTTATAATTGGAACTAGAACCTTTGGAAAAGGCTTAGTTCAAGCAGTTAGGGAATTATCCGATGGAACAGGATTTAAATTGACTACGTCTCAATACTTTACTCCTAAGGGCAATTATATACATGGTAAAGGTATAGAGCCCAATATAGTTGTTGAATTGCCTGAGGAATTAAAGGAAAAGCCTGAAATTACAGATGAGGAAGACCTCCAATTACAAAAAGCCCTTGAGGTTTTAAGGAGTAAGATGTAAAAGGTGATTATAAAATTCAAACAAAATTATTGATTTCATATATAATAGAATAGTGACATATATAATTGCCCGGGAAACTTCCCGGGCTTATATATCCTTAAGGGGCAGGTGAAGGAGATAATGGGGTGGATAGAGCTTATGAAACTGGCACTGAGGTCAGTTTTGACAATAGTATTTAATCCATTATTTTGGGTAGTATTACTATTGATATATATACAATATCGAAAAGTTGCTAAAATGCAGAAAACTTTATTAGGGGAGGTAAAGACAACAGCGAAAGAAAAGGTTTTTGCATCCTTAGGAATAGGGCTAATCGGAGGAGTTTTAGGGACTATTGTAGTGGCAATACTAGGTGTGGCAATAGAGTTTAAGGATTTTCAGTTTATATTACCTCTAGCCATTTTCCTAATGCTTATAAATGTCAGGTATCTTTGCTTTTCCTATGCTGGCGGAATAATTTCATTATCAAGCTTAATATTTGGTTTTCCTAAAATCAACGTTTCAAGTATTATTGCACTTGTTGCTATATTACATCTTATAGAAAGTATATTAATATGGATAGACGGACATAGGGACCCTACACCGGTATTTATAGAACATGATTTATATGGAACTGTAGGAGGATTTACATTGCAGAGATTTTGGCCAATACCCTTTGTAGTTTTGCTAGTGATTCTAAGGGGGTCTACAAGTATGGATTTACCTAATTGGTGGCCAATATTTATTTCTCCAGATTTAAACCTTGAAAGTATCATCCTCCAGCCAATTGTAGTGATTGCAGCATTAGGATATGGAGACATTGCCATAACATCATCTCCAAGGCAAAAGAGTAAAAAATCCTCCATAAGACTGGCTGGCTATAGTATTATACTCCTTATTCTAGCGGCAATATCCTCTTATATTTATGTTTTTAAATACATTGCAGCTATATTTGCACCAGTTGCCCATGAGGCATTAATACTATATAGTCAAAGAGAAGAAAAAAGCAAAAGACCAATGTATAAGAAGTATTATAGGGGACTTACAGTATTGGATGTTAAAAAGAACAGCGTTGCAGAGCAGATGAAAATTGGTCCAGGATTTGTTTTACTCAAAGTAAACGATTACCATATCAATGAAAAGGAAGATTTAATATATGTACTCAGACAAGTTCCTACCCATCTCAGAATTGAAGGCTTAGATGAAAAGGGTAGTAAGATAGTATTGGAGTATAGAGACATATTAAATGGAATCAATTCCTTAGGTGCCATAATTATCCCACCCAGATCAAGCTTTGTTGTATCTACAGGAGAAAATGTAAGTATTATTAGAAAAATGATTAAAAAACTACTTAGGAAAAATAGAAAATAGGCTTAAAATCTATTTAAAACTGCTGCTTTAATTTGCCGGCAGTTTTTTAGAATTAGAGAATTAGCTTATTGTTTTATGAGTACAGGGTTTATATATATAGGTTAAGTTTCTAAGTCACACATCTATAATATAAATTATTAAGGGTGGATTAAAATATTTTATTCCATGAGTAATTCCTGTTAACATATGTTATAATTTAAATTAATCTGTAATTAGGGAGGGCTTATATGGTAAATAAGAGAAAAGTACGTTACTTAAATTGGATACCTTTGTTGATTATTGCATTTATATTATATAGGGTCATTAATAAGGTTGATTTTTTTCTATTTATGAACAATAATTTACTATCTATTTTTAGTCCTGTTATATGGGCATTTGCAATTGCATACTTACTTAATCCTTTAATGAAAATCCTTGAGAAAAAATTTAAACTTAAAAGGGTTTGGAGTATACTAATTATTTACATGCTGGTCTTGGGGATATTAACTATATTTATTACAGTAATTTCACCAAGTATAGTAAATAGTATAATGGAGCTTGGACGAAATTTACCATCTTACATTACACAAACAGAACTATGGTTTACGGAGCAGTTGACAAACCTTGAATTGCTGGACGAATATGGAGTGGCACCCTATATAAATGAAAATTTAGATAATTTCATTGGCACAATTTCAGTCTATGTAAATAATATATTATCTGCTGCTTTATCCCAGGTTATAAACTTGACCTCTGCATTTTTTAGAGCAATTTTATCCATGATTATAGCAATCTATTTCTTAAAGGATAAAGAAAAGTTTCTCAAGGGCGTAAAAAAGATAATATTTGCCTTTTTAAGCCCAGAGCATTCTAAATCAGTGATTGAATTTGGAGCTGAACTTGATAACTTGTTTTCACGATTTATTATCGGTAAATTCATAGATTCTTGTATAATTGGAGTCATATGCTTTTTTGGTCTTATGATAATAGATGCACCCTACGAGCTGCTTCTTAGTATAATTGTAGGCATAACCAATATGATACCATACTTTGGGCCCTTCATTGGGGCAGTACCAGCAGTGATTATAACCCTTTTCTTTAGCCCTTTAAAGGCTTTATGGGTATTGATTTTTATGATATTCCTACAACAATTTGATGGTCTTTATCTAGGGCCTAAAATCTTAGGTGATAAAGTGGGCTTATCCCCATTTTGGATAATTGTAGCCATAATAATTGGAGGAGGAATATTTGGAGTTATAGGAATGTTCTTGGGAGTTCCGATAATGGCTGTAATTAAAGCGGTATTTGAAAGATTCATTGATAAAAGACTTGATGCGAAGAATGTGGAGATATAAAAAAACGACTTGGGGTCGTTTTTTTTAGGTGCGAGGTGCAAGATGCAGGGTGCAAGATGCAAGGTACGAGTTGCGAGTTTTTGGGTCTTCTTCTGAGGTCATTAAACAAAAGCATTATCACAAACTCTTTCTCTCTATCCAAAAGTATGACCATAACCTTAAACTTATATTTTGCACCTTGAACCTTGAATCTTGAACCTCGCACCTTGCACCTCGCACCCTGCATCTAATACCTCGCACCTGTCAAAATGACGTAGGCATTTTGACTAAATAAACAGTTGTATATCGGATTCAATGGCATCTTCTAGATAGCCCTTAGCGTCTATAACCTCTAGCTCAGGGATTAATTCTTCTTTATCAAAGCCCATAACTTCCATAGACAATTTGCATCCGTAAAACTTTACTCCCTTTTTTATTGCTCCCTTTAAAAATGCATCTAGAGGAGGGGCATCATTTTCTTCCATCATTTCATTTAAAAGTGCTTTTCCAATTCCGCTGAAGTTCATTTTTGATAAAGGGAGATCATCAGGACCCTTAGGAGTCATTAGGGTAAACATTTTTTCATATCCTGTTTTATTTTCTAAAGATACTTTTTCCGGGTTCCTTAATAAAAAGAGCCCCCAAAAACCAAAGAACATCTTGTCCTCCATATCTAATTCTTTTCCAGAGTTTGCAAGTATTAAAGCAGCTAGAGCCTTATCATAGTCTCCGCTGAATAGTATTATAGTCATTTTTTTTGACAAAACTAATACCTCCTTTTAATATAGGTTTACATTAGTTTTCCCTAAAATTGAAGAAATAATAAAAAAACCTGCTTACAAAGTAAACAGGTGATTTTGGAAAACAATAGGATGGCAAAAAAGTTCAGGTCATACTGAAATTCAGTATCTTAGTCTGCTATATCTGAAAGCAGGGGAAATTCAAGCAAATACTTAGAAGTTTGCTCTGCCATATCTATTTTCACTATTTATGGAAGCATATTTATCTATGTAATGCTTCTTATTTTTTGAAATTTTTGATAATACATTAACAAATGTATTTATTTCCTGAATATTATTGTACATACCAAAGCTTATTCTTACCATACCGGGATGAGGTAAGCTGGAGTCGTAAATACGCTCTTCTATCACATCTCTGCTGACATTTAGTAAGCTGTGAAGGTAGGGGTGAGCACAAAAACATCCATTTCTAACTGCAATACCAGCTTCATAGGAAAGTATATTAGCCAAGTCTTCATGCTCTATGTCTTTTATGTTAAAGGCAATAATACCTACTCTATCTTCATAGTCCTGAGTATCTCCATAGAGCTCAATATCTGGAATTGCCTTCAATTTTTCCATTGCGTATCTAGTAAGCTCCTTTTCATGTCTGTAAATATTTTGAATTCCCAGCATTTGCAGAGTATTTATTGCAGATGATAATGCTACGACACCAATTATATTTGGAGAACCTGCTTCTTCCCTATGGGGGGGCTGAGCCCATTTTATATAATCGTGGGTTACGATATCCACTGTACCTCCACCCACATTATCGGGTACGCCATCTTCAAAGGCAGTTTTAGGTCCGATTAAAACGCCTATTCCAAAGGGGGCATAAATCTTATGGGCAGAGAAAACAAAATAATCTATACGCTGCTTGGAATTTTTAGGCCGCATATTTACTTCTGTATGGGCCACCATTTGAGCTCCATCAACCAATATTTCTGCATTATAGCTATGAACTAATTCTGCAATTTTATTTATTGGGTTAATATATCCAGTCACATTTGAAGCACCGGTTATAGCAACTAACCTTACTGAATTACCGTATTTTTGAAGCTTATGTTTTAGGTCCTGTAAAGATAAACGTCCATCTTTATCAATTTCAATATAGTCAACTCGAAATCTTTTCCTCCAAGGCAAATCATTAGAATGATGCTCCATACTAGTTGATAGTATTATATCCTTTCTAGATCGTCTATCTAGTCTATAGGATAACTTATTAATTGCCTCTGTAGTATTTTTAACAAAAATTACAGTATCTTTTTTAGAATCTGCCCCTACAAACTTTGCAATAGTTTCCCTGGACTTTTCAAAAATATCAGAGGAATATCGAGACTTATATCCTGTACCTCTATGAATCGAGGAGTACATTGGTGAAAATGATAAGATATCGTGTAAAACGCTTTTTAAAGGAGGAGTAGTAGCTGCATTGTCAAAATTAATTTCAGGTGTATACCTACCATTTGGCAAGGGAATATTTGTATTTACCCCATGAACAAAGGCTCTAAAATATGGTAAATTATTTTCTAAAATCATTTTTTTCACCTTCCGCAGAAAAGATAGATTTTCATAAACCTTTCGATCTTGAGAATAAAGCTGATAATTACATAATATGCAGTTAAATTGAGTTTTGCTATAAATTTTTTATATTTTCTCCCGTTGTGCTAGTAAACCATTAATTTTAGTTTTTCAATACTTAAGGGGGTTTTGATATTTCATTTGAGTGATTTTTATGAATCTGTTTTAACCTACAAAA
>JANQEZ010000411.1 GCA_028278115.1 Clostridia bacterium | reverse complement strand
AATTTATACATATAAAAATATCCAGTGAGTTTAAGGATTTTTGATATGTATAAATTAAAGTTTTGACTGGAATCTCTAAAGCATTCATTGTTTTCTTTGAAAATTTAATTAAGGTTTAAAAGCATTTATCTTTATTATAAATCTATATCTATTTATAAGCAGAAATTCCTATATAGAGATTCCCTATAAATAACTATCTTTTTATCAATACATAGTATTCAAAGCTTGAAAAAACTGTGAAATCTAGTTTATAAACATATTCTAAAGGGATATATACCACTTATATTCATCTAAAATTATCAAACCCACGACTTTGATTAATCGTGGGCTTTATCACCTTTATAATAATTTTTTAGCATCTCCCACATATACCTATTCCATCTATTTTCAAGATACTTACAGATGCGTTTACGGTATCAAATCCGCCACCAGGAGATACTACTAAAGCTGTTGACATGCCTGCTGTATCCCGAAGCCTTAATGTAAGTACATCACCAGCCATTAAAGCTGCAATAACCTGTCCATATATGAAATCATTTCCATTGCTTTGACCATAAAGACTTGATGAAGCTACAGCTAGGGGACTATCCTTTACAAATAATTCAAACTGAGTTCGATTCTGAGGATAAGCGTAGTACTTTATATCATATACACCAGAACTATTTATATTTATTTCTGCTGTGCCGGGATTATGAGTAATTCCCTTTAGTGCCTGATTATTACTAAATAAGACATCTGCATCAATGGAAACGGTTTGAGTACCAATATTATAGATATATCCATAATCCGATAAGCTACATGACTTTTCTTTACGACACTCAGAACAATTACATCTTAACATTTATTATACACTCCATATCTCTACCCTAAACTACCTTAGCAGATAAATAGCTTTAAGAAAGGCTAATTAAGGAATAGATTTGAGGATTGACGTTACTTACTCCTTCTCTTTTCCATCAATTCTCTTCTTCTCTTGGCAACTGCTTCTTTCCTTTTTTCCAACGTATCTATATTTTCATTTTCTTTCTTTTCCTGCTCTGTAACTCTTCTTTCCCTTAGGTTTCTTATATTCCTTGCCCTTCTTATATTTCTCATCTATATCCTCCTCTAAAAGCACAAGAATATTTACCCTGTAGTATATACTATGCTTTAAGCTAAAAGCTTGTGTCAAATTTAATGTACGTTCCTACTCAAATGAGTTCTAAATAAATTTTTTAAAGCTCAAATGCTTCTATATTTCTTCTGTGAAATTTAGTAGCCACTATATCAAAATTACTGCACTAAAGCCGTCATATAAACATTATCAACTAATAGTGTAGCAACTGAAATATTAACAACCGATACCCTAACAAAATATTCACAGCAGCCTGAACACGCAGGAAAATCACAGAAATTAAAGCTAAAGGATTTTGTGTACCTTAGTGCATCAAAATCACCGGGATTTCCTTCTATACCTGACAGCTCGTAGGTCCAACCGTTTAATCTTTGCGGCATTCCATTATCGCAGGTCCTAAAGAGCTCAAAATCCAGTCTAGCCTCGGCGGCTGTAGATATAGCCAAAAATTCAATCACGCTGGAAAACTGGATACCCACAGTAGGGCTATGGATATCTCTTGTATCAACTACAAGGCTTCCAACTGTTGTTGAGGGATCAGTGGAATTTGTAAATGCTGCTCTGCTGCTCTCTCCACACACCAATTTCATTTTCTTCGTAAAAGGGTGCATAGGCTTACAATCATCACATCCCATATCCCTTTTGCAGTCACAGGTTTTCTTATCATATTCATAAGGAACTTTTTTCATATATACTGACATAAATCATTTTCCTCCCTTTAATTTTTGGTCATTAAATTCCATAGTTATTGTGTAATAGCTGAAATATGAACATTACTTACCGACAAGGTTTCTACATTTATTAAGCCCCCAACCGATGCTTCCACATAGTAGCTACAGCATCCTACAGCCTTTAAGCATTCACAAAATGTAAAGCTAAAGGAATTAGATAGCCTTATTTCATTAACATCTTCAATTTCTACCACCTCATAGGTCCATGTGTTAACTATTTCCGCCTCATCATTTCCACAGACTCTAAATAGTCTAAATATAAGTGCTCCCCTAGCGTCTTGATCCGATGCATCGAAGGTTACGATACTTGAAAACTCAATTTCAACAGTGGAGACACCCCTTTCTAATGCCTGGGTTGAAACCTGACCAACTATTGCTGAGGATGGATCAGGGATTACTACTTGATCTAGAGTACCAGTTGCATCAAATGTAACACTATTACCTGTTCCACAGGTCAGTGTTATTGGCCTCTCTTTCCTACTTTCTTTCATTTTATGCTTTTCTTCACATATTTTTTTCTTACAGTCATCATAACTATTCTTTTTACAATCACAGTCCTTTACAAAAGTTGACATAAAATAAATCCCCCTTTATCTCTATTCTATTGACTCTCTCTAATTCTATTTATTATTGTGCTATAGCTTGCACCTGAACATTTGAAACTGCTGCTACAGCATTAACCAAAGTTCCCAATGAAACTTCTATATAATAGTCACAACACCTTGGACAGCTTAATCTGTCGCAGAAATTAAAGGTAAATGATGTATCAAAGACTAATGCAACAGTATTATCACTTATTAATGACGTTTCATATACCCATGTATTTAAAAGCAATGGATCACTGTTTTCACATGACCTAAACAAGTTAAAGTTTAATAAAACGTCTGGATTTGCAACTCCTATTCCCGATATATTAACAATGCTGGAAAATTTAATCTTAATCAGCGGCTTGCATAGACAAGTAGTATCAACGCTTACAAATCCTACATTAACTGCTGGTGACTCTGAGCTTGTGAACTGTGCATCTACGCCATTTCCACAGAATAGTAATATTGGCTTGCTTGTCTTCTCCTCTTTAGAATAATCTATTTCTTCTTTACAGTCATAGGACTTTTTTCTAAGACATTCCTTATCAAAATCATCCTTTTTTTTCATATAACCTGACATAAAATATGATCCTCCTTTTTTATTTGAATATGGTTATAGGCTTTTATAATTTAACCCCTTGTGCTAGTTCATGCCGCCGGGGGTATTTGATATT
>JANQEZ010000428.1 GCA_028278115.1 Clostridia bacterium | reverse complement strand
AACCTGTTTTTCTTATATTTTGTAGGTTAAAACAGATTCATAAAAATCACTCAAATGAAATATCAAAACCCCCTTAAGTATTGATAAACTAAAATTAATTAGAGTTTAAAAGCATTTATCTTTAAATGATACTATTTCTAAAATTCAAACCGGATTATTCATGGAAAATTTAAAAGGATGCAAGTAATTTTGACTTCTAAGGCTTTCATCAATTTTGAAGGCATAGCCAGACGGTAGGTCAAGAATTTGATGGATGACTTAGAATCAAAAGTACGACGCAGGGTTTTGAATTTTATATAAATAATCCGGGCTTAAATATATTTAAATTATTTAATTCTTTTCGCACTACATATTATGCAGCAGCACTAAATCAGTTACATATATTAGAATTGTTTATTTGGGGGCAGCCTAGAGCTTATAGCTTTAAAAGCTACAAATCCTCCCCTACTAATGCAGTCATATGAACATTGTCAACTAATATAACGGCAGTAAGTATATTCTCCAAGCTTGCTTCTACAAAGTATTCACAGCATCTAGAGCAAGCCTTATCATCACAGAAATTGAAAAGGAAGGAATCAATGAACCTTATATCTTCATTAGTTTGTTCAATCTTATTCACCTCATATGTCCAGTTATTTAGAATCACTGGCACTTCATCATCACATGCCCTAAAGAGTTTAAAGTTCAATCGTCCTTCTGCACCATTCTCTTCGTTGATGTCTTCTATACCATTATCCGTTGCTAAGAAGCTAACTATACTAGAGAACTCTATGCTAGCCTTTGGTTTTTTTATATCACTTGTATCAGTTATAACGCTGCCTACAGTAATTGGCGGCATATTCGTATTTGTAAAGACACCGCTTTTACCCTGACCGCAAAATAACAGTTCTGTTTTTTTATTTCCCTTGGATTCTCCAGCTAATGCGGCAATATTAATCTCTGTAACTGATATTGTATCAACAAACTTCAGCCCTCCTACGGATACCTCTACGAAATAATCACAGCATTTAGCAGGGTATAAGGGCTCGCAGAATGTAAAGCTAAATGAAGTAGATAGTCTTATATCTCTGCTGGCATCTATCTCGTAGACTTCATATATCCAATTATTTACTAATACAGCTTCTTTCTCATCATCACAAACCCTAAAGAGCTGGAAATTTAGGGAGGCTACTGCATTGTCATCACTAGCTATCAGATTAACAATACTAGAAAACTCGACTTCAACTACTGGCTTACATAAATCCCTAGTATTGACTGTTACCTGCCCTAGTCTGGCGTTAGAAGGAGTAGGAATTATAGGCTCTTCTTCGTTGTTACCCGGAAATACTGAATTCATCCCTTGACCGCAGAACAATAATTTCTCGTGGGTAATTGCTTGTAGCTGAACATTATCAACGGATATTGCAGCAGCATCTAAACTGTTTACCGATACATCTACAAAATAATCACACAATCTAGAACAGTTTAAGCAATCGCAGAATATGAAACTAAAGGATGTAGTTAGTCCTATTGCATCATTACTATCTTCTATGTCAAATGCTTCATATACCCAGCTGTCTAATAGTATTGGCTCTCCATCATCACATGCTTTAAATAATGTAAATGTTACCCGGGCCTCTGCTGGATGATCTGTACTTGTCAAAGTGACAATACTAGAAAATTTAATCTTAATTAAAGGCTTATATAAATCCCTTGCATCTACCGTAACTACACCTACCCCCACTGCTGGTGAATCCACGTTTGAAAAGTAGGCACTTCCACCTTGGCCACAGAATATTTTCAGTGGTTTATGGGTTATTTCCTTTGGCTTTATTCTCTTTGCATAAGCTATATCTTTTCCACAGTCATAGGGTATTTTTCTATTGTATTCATTGCATAAATCATTCTTTATTTTCATTTTGCCTGTCATAAAATACATTCCTCCTGTAATATTTTTATCTCCTTTGGAAACTGCAGAAATATTATTGCACTAAAGCTGTCATGTGGGCATTATTGATTATTATATTAGCTGTAAGAAGATTTTCTATGGATACCTCTACAAAATATTCACAGCACTGGGGACAGGGTAAAAAATCACAGAAGTTGAAGCTGAATGAATCAATAAATCTCATCCCTTCATTTGAATCTTCTATTTGAAAAATTTCATATATCCAGTTATTTATCAACTGAGGCTCATTACCATCGCAGACTCTAAGCAAACTAAATCTAACCCTACCCTGGGCACCATCTTCATTGTTGATATTTGCTAAACCGTCATCGGTAGCTAAAAAACTAACTATACTAGAATACTCTATGCTAATAGTTGGTTTACAAATGTCCATTGCATCAACTATGACTCTACCTACTGTAGCCGATGGATCATTAGGATTTACAAAGATTCCGCTTCCACCTTGCCCACAGAATAACCTAGCTGGTTTAACTACTGGGCCCTTTGACCTTCCATTAGTACAGTCTATATCTTTTTCGCAGCCAAAAGCTTTTTTTATAGAACTCGACATGAAATAAATTCCCCCTTTATCTTAATATTAAATTTCATTTTCCTAACACCTTACATCTAATGGCTGTTGTATGAGCTCCATGATTTAACATACTGCTTCCGATGCCAATGCAGCGATGTGTATGTTGTTAATTATTATGTTTGCTTCTGCCAAACCGCCTGGAAATACTTCTACAAAGTATTCACAGCATCCAGAATAATTTAGGCATTCACAGTAGTTAAAAACAAATGAAGTGGATAACCTTATCTTCCTATTACTATCTTCTATCCCAAAGACTTCGTAGGGCCAACTGTTTACCGCTCTTGGCTTTTCATCATTACATGACCTAAACAGTATGAAACTCAATGATACCTTTGCATCACTATTTATAGACAATAAATTTATTACACTAGAGAATTCTATCTCAATCACTGGTTTTTTAAGTCCCCTAGTATCTACAGTAATCTGTGCTATACTAGCAGAATCTGGCCTTGGAATTAAAGGTTCACTTGCACTTGAGTCTGATACTGTAAATGAGGTATCCTGACCTCGACCAAAGAATAGAAATATAGGTTTAGTTCCTTTACTATCACAATCGGACTTCTGTTTTGAAGCTTTCATAAAGTCAATTCCTCCTTTTATAGTTATTACTGGGCTATTGCTTGAATCTGCACGTTATCAACGGATATTTCGGTGCTAAACAAATTATCTACAGCTACTTCCACAAAATAATCACATAATCTACCATCATTTGTACGGTCACAGAATATAAAGGCAAAGGAGGTATTAAATCTCAATAAATTGGATTGGTCATCTATGTTAAACACCTCATATGCCCAGCTATTTAATGGTATAGCTGCCCCACCATTGCAGACTCTAAATAGCCTAAAGGTCAATGCTGCCTGTGGGTCTGCTAATGAATCTGGACTCGTTAGATTGATAATGCTTGAAAATTTAATCTTAACTTTTACTTTGTCTAAACCTCTACCGTCAACTGCAACCGACCCTATGTTGACAGGTGGATCATCTATACTTGAAAACTGGGCCCTTCCACCTTGACCACAGAATATAAATAATGGTTTTTCCTCTTTTTTTCCAGACTCAGTACCCCCTACAGCCGTTGTACAGTCACAAGGTAGTCTTCCATCGTATTTCTTATTTAAATCATCTTTTCTTTTCACTTTATCTGGCATAAAATATCCTCCTCTTAATAATTTGACAAACTAATAATAAAAACTCAGACCACATATATTCATCTACCTTTTATTTATAATACCTTTAGAGTTTTCATATAAATGGATTTAACTGCTGTTATCTATTCCAAAAATGCATAAATCTCGTTTTAGCCATACTTATCTACCCTACGCTTTTAGAAATTGTCCTATATCCTTACATTACATATTATGCAGGAGTTAGGTCAACGTTTTAAAAAAGAAACCTCCATGTCAATAGAGGTTTCTCGTGTAGGTTATTATATTTTATTAATTTTGTATTTGATGTATAAATGCGAGGCGGTATAATTTACTTTTCTGTTTTATAACACCTTTCACCTCGCACATAGGTCTTTAAATTGATTGTCATTTTATCTTTTTAATCTTAGGATTATACTATAAAAAGTAAAATTAACAATCTTGTATTTTTGCTACAAGCTGACCCATAGAAACCGTTGCATTTGCATTATTAACCAGGTTTGCATCTTGGCTGATTGTAGTAGCTGTTACCCTTACAAAGTAATCAATACATCCTGGGCAAGGTGATGAGCATATACATTTGCTAAAACTAAAGGTATCATAGGTTGATAAATCTTGTGCGTCAGTTACAAAACCTGTGGTTCCTGCTGGAACTGTAAGGGACCCTCCAGATAAAAATCTTCTAAAAGTCCAGCTACCTAGTGTTATTTCACTACCACCATTACGTCTACAAATCAATTCATAGAGAAGTACAACTTCTGCATCTTGTTGTTGTGTAATAACAGTAGTATTTTCAAATAATCCTGCAGTTGGATCTAACATAGCGTTAACCTGACTTGTAAATTGAAGGTCTATTATAGGCTTATTGAAGCATGACGTATCAACACTTACATTAGCTGCTGTAAATGTTTGGCCAGTAGAAGTAAACATCATCATCCCGCCTGGTGTTCCACATTCTAATAATATTTTCTGTGGACATGGGCTTAATGGCTTACATACATCATAGTCTTTTTTCTTACTGCACTTACTACACCCACATTCTTTCTTCCAATCATAATCCTTTTTACAGCATCTATCGTAATCATAATCTCTATCGCACTTAACATATCCTGACATTAATTAATTTCCTCCCTTTATTTTGATAATGACTTTTTCAAGTCGACAAGATTTTATTTATATCTATAACGAGATAGCTGCAATCTCGACCAATAAAGATAAACGCTTTTAAACCTTGCTTATTAAACTAAACCCTTGTCTTCTTGCACTACATATTATGCCAAGGACTTATTTTTGTTCCAGCCTTAAAGAAATTTTCTATAAATATATTTATTTGATTTTAAGTAACTATCCCAAACCTATAACTATTATTTATTTTTATTTATTTTTTTTGGATATGCTAATCCTTTATGAATATATATATTGTATAGGTATTTTTAAAGGTGGTGTTGGAATGGTATCTTCAAGGGAAAACGAATATATTATCAGATGTAAATCTATGTTTTTTTACTTTTACTTGATTAACAATGTCATATATATAGAACGGTCAGAAGATGGTCTTAGAGGCAAGAGAAAAAAATTGATAAGTGATATAAAGGACTTCTCTGTGGATTTAGATGGGACTAATACCATTAATATTGTTTGCTTAGATACTTCTGATAGGTTATACCATTTATATCATAAGGAGAAAAAGTGGAGGAAAAGATTTATAATTGACTTAAGGGTGAATTCAATTAAGCTTAGGGACTTAAGATTATTTATAGATAGGGATAAATTAAATATCCTCTGTCTAAAATCCCATATACCCAAAAAGAATATATGGAGGCTAGTCCACTATACCTTCCATAAGAGGACTTGGAGCAGTTGTGATATAGGTGATGTGAAAATTAATAAATATTTATCTACATACAAGGTGGATATTGATAATAATTTTAACATCCATATAATATATAGACCTGTAAAAAATAATAAACATGAGTTTTTTTATAGGGTATTTAATTCTAAACATAGGAAATGGAGTTTAGCAGCAAAGCTTGGCAGCCACCCTTCCGACATAATAAATATGAATATACTCTGTGATACTCAAAACGTGGTACACGTCACTTGGTCTTGCTTGGAGGGAAAAAATATAGCTGTTAATTACTTTAGAAAAGTAATTTCATTTTCATTGGCTAAGGGATGGCACAGGTCCAAAACCTTCCCAAAAACTATATCAAACTTCACTAATTCAGTTCTGCTGCAGGATAATAACTATATAAAGCTGATATGGAAGCAAAATGACTGCCTATATCTTACTGAAACACCTGTGGGTAAGGATATGTGGTGTAGTATAAGAAAGGTAGAAAATATACTGGATTACCCTCTAAAGCCTATTGTCTATATAGGCGAGGTTTATAAGGATTTCAAAACCGTTAAAGTACCTCTTTCCTACGGATATTTTGATGAAGAAATTTTTATATTGGGACTGGATAGAAGGATACAGCAAGAAAGTCTCCCGAATATTCTTTCAGAAAACTCAAATAAAAAACCCACAAAAAATGATAAAAATAAAAAACACAAGAATGATATAGATGAAAATTTAATAAAATACATTGAAGCTATCAAGCCTCAGCTCCCAAAGGAGGAAGTCGTATCGGATATATTTAGTGATAAAGATATTGCATCCAGATATGAAGAAGCTTTATCAGATGATATAGCTGATACGGTAATGGACGAAATGATGTTAAAGCTATTTGATTTGTATGATAAAATCAATGACCTAAAGGAACAGGAATTTGAGTTTTCAAATCAATTAGAAATGCTAAAGGATGGTCAATTCCAACTAAACGAAAGGATTGAGAAGATTTTTGATACTTGTTGGAGAATTAAATAGTCTATATAAATCCTGAATTCTTATCAGTCCACAAAGTAAGCTCAAAATAGTATCAATATAAGTATTGTGTTAATAAGGAGGTTACCTATGAAATCTGCTCTTCTTTACTGTCCGACTCTTCTTTATAAGGATAATGGACAAATATGGAGTTTTTACGCCTTTGGCGGCTCAATTTATTATACGATAAGTAAAAAAAATACTCTGGGTAAAAAAATAAAACTAGCTGATAACGTAAAGTCCTACGATATATCAATGGATACCAATGAAAACATTCATTTGGTATATTCAAAAAAAGACGGAGAGCT
>JANQEZ010000417.1 GCA_028278115.1 Clostridia bacterium | reverse complement strand
TCCTCAACTTATTCTTCTTGTTTTTACATTTCTTTACAAATTTCAATTCCCCTTCTTTTTCTATTAATTTAAAAGAAAAGCTATGAGAATTTTTAATTTCCCATAGCTTTATTAGGTATATTAATCTATGAATAACTTGTATAGGTCACTAAGCAACAAAGTGACTTAGGTATCCTTGTTATTTTTCTTAATCAACACAGCCGATATTATTGCTGTCATAGGAATGGATAATATCAGTCCAATGCTTCCAGATAGAGAACGTACAATCTCAGTGGCTACGATATCTAGGTTTATTATCCTTATAATAGATGTTTCATAGGCCATGAACAATAAAATTAGAGGAATAGCACTTCCTGTATAAGCCAATATTAATGTATTTGACATGGTTCCCATTATATCCTTTCCTACATTCATTCCTGCAAGAAACAGCTTTTTCATTGATAAATCTGAGTTTGCTCGATGTACCTCCTCTATTGAAGATGCTATGGACATACAAACATCCATAACAGCTCCCAATGCTCCAAGCAGTATACCGGAAAACAGTAAATCCTTAAAGTTAAATTGTATATTTTGGGGTATAAATAAGAGCATCACTGCTTCTTCGCTTGATAAACCCGTGAGCTTAACCCTTGTCCCTATAACGAATGCCAAAAGACCTGCAATTAGAACACCAGTAATAGTTCCAACTATAGCTGCCAAGCTCTTTTTGGTAAAGCCAGATATTAAAATTATTGTAAGTATAGTTATGGCTGCCGATATCATAATGGTAACAATTATTGGATTAAAGCCCCTGAGCATTAAAGGTAAAAGAACTCTAAAGATCATAAGCATAGTGAATATAAGGGTAATAATTGTTTTCAGTCCCTTACTTCTTCCAATAAATATTAGTGCAAGGGCAAATCCAATTGTCAGCATGTATATGTATCCATCCCTTGAGTAGTCTGTAATATTTACTTCCAAGCTTCCGTCTCCATATTCTTCAACCATAACCACCACCTTATCCCCTTTCTCTACAGGGATATCGTATACAGGATGGCCCGATTGTACGTTTTCTATATTAAAGACTTCTCCTTTGTATTTGCCTCCTAAAACCTCTAATTCCACGTATTGAGTTGATTCAATGTTATCATTGTCAGTAACTTGGTTTTCCATAACTTCAAGTATCAATGCCTTTTCATAATTGGATGTTATAGCTTCTTCTCCATAGGTTTGAAGGCTAAATAAAAGTAAAATAAGTATTGATAATGATAGTATCTTTTTTGCCACGATTATCACCTCATAAATTATTGTAGCTATTATTGCTAAGCCTATTATAGCATATTCAGCAGGAGCTTTTGATAATTAATAGATTTGGCTAGAGTTTTAAGGCTAGAAGAAATTATAGCAAAACTTCTAGGGCAGATTGTCCTTCATTAAAATAGCTTTGGTTAATATAGGGAACCAACTTTAAAATGAAAGAAATTATATTGCTGAGAGGGGGATTATGATATTTTATTTTCGTTCATGCAATGAACCTGTTTTTTATATATTTTAAAGGTGAAAACAGATTCATTGAAATCACTAAAATATCATAATCCTTTTGGTTTTATTTCACTCTACTGTTGGTTACCTATAATAAGCTTTTTCTGTTTTTTAGTCCTGAAGAACCTTGTAAAAATCCGGAAAATCATCAGACTGATTTTTCCTACAAAGATTTATTGAATCTTCTTTGCAAAGAGGCAATTTTCCCTTAGATATATTTTTAACTTTATTGTTTATTTTCATGGCAAAGCATCCTATCTTTGGATTGCCTATGGCTCTGTTCATTTCCTGCCAAAGCATTGAAGCCTTGCCTTTCCTTACATTCCCAAAGCTCATTGGTAGAAAATCACATGGATACAGCTCTCCTGAAGAACTAATATATGAATGCTGAGTCCCTGCTCCACATCCGAATTTTTCCTTGCTTTCAGTATATGCAAAGGTAGTTATTTTAGGATAGATTCCAGCTCTATTAGCCCTATGCTGTATATCTATTAATTTTTTTCTCGATAAATCATCATAGAATATTTCAGATAAATCCTTGTTTTCAAGAAGGCTTCCACTGATAATAGGCTCAAGGATTTTGACTTCGTGGGCTCCAAGCTTCTTAGCTAGAGAAAAAATGTTACATAGTTTTTCTTCATTTAGATTCCTTCGGAGTACTACTGTTTGTACTATAGTATATAGACCTGATTTTGAAGCCGTTTCAATAGCCTTTACAGCTGTATCAAAGGCATTTTCATTTCCACGCAGCCTATTATGCTCCTCTTTTATATGAGAGTCCAGACTTATTCCAACTCCAAATAGACCTCTACCCCTTAGTTTAATTGCCATATCCTCTGTAAAGTTTAAGCCCGTTGTAAAAAGAACTACAGAGCTTCTATCATCAATGGACTCTATTATTCTCTCAATATCCTCCCTAAGTAATGGCTCTCCCCCAGTTAATCCAATAACCGATGTATTCATATCCTGAAGCTCTTTAAAAACATTTATCCATTCCTCTGTGGTCAGCTCATTTTCAAGTATTCTTCCCTTGGCACTGCAATGCAAACAGTTGTACATACACCTATCGGTTAGGGAAACATGGATTGATATAGGTGCTGACCTTTCGGAGTATATCTGCTGTTTAAAAATATTCTTTTCTTCCTTAGTGGCACTTATGTGGGTAAAAAAAGCTTTTGATGGAAATGGGGGCATAAAGGTGCTTAAAATGTATTTGTCTTTAAACTTCACTATCTTCTCACCCCTTAATATCTCCTGAGCAGCTTTTATACCTTTAGTTATTGTATAGCTCTCATCCCCTTTAAAAATCTCGTGCACCTTAATAAGAGCTTTTACTACCTCCTTATCAAATGCCATTTTCATAATCATTTTTTTGTTCATTTCTTTAATTCCCCTTTTTAAATATACCATAGACAAATCTATGATTTATAAAGTACTTTCCATCTTTATATTTCTGTTTCTTTATCTTTTTGATAAGCAAGCTGTGTATTTCATCCATATTTTTAAATATCTTATTGGTTCCTGCTAAAGCCCCTGTCTTACATAGCCAATCATACATCTCTTTAGGAGTATCAAATCTAACAATTTCTTCACCTTCTCCAAGCTCCAGTGGGTGAAAATTGTATTTTTGAAACCATTTCTTAAGTCCATTTACTCCCCTTGGGAGTCTAATCCCAGCATTCATAGGTTTAACAACCTTATGAATATTTTCTTCCATGACCTGAAGATATATTTTTTCTATGCCATCCAAGGTCCCCTGACAATTGGATATTACAGCAATAATTCCTTCCTCCTTTAAAGCTTCATAAGCAGATTTTAGAAAATCTCTGTAGTCTAGATATGGTAATGCCCATCCACAATATATGGCATCAACCTTTTCTCTTTTATTTTTTAAGAACTCAATTCCATCTCCACAAATAAATTTAACGTTTTTATATTTGAT
>JANQEZ010000335.1 GCA_028278115.1 Clostridia bacterium | reverse complement strand
ATTCATTGTTTTCTTTGAAAAATTAATTAAGGTTTAAAAGCGTATATTCATATAGATGTGTGGCTGAGAAGTTTTACATTCAATGTTTTGCTGTGAGCTGTCAGCCGTTAGCTGTGAGCCAAATAGTCATTGTAGTTTTACCTTAAGAAATATTTCTAAAAAAGGTTAAGTATTTAGGGCCACGCACCTATAAAGGAATCTACAAAGTCACCAGGGGATGGCTAAAATCCCATACTTCGCATCATGCACCTCCCACAAAAAAAGCCTTAATCATTTTACCTATTCTTCCAACAATTTCTCAAGCACCGTAACAAGATTATCAAATTTCTGTAGAGCCCTCTCAATAGGTTCAGGAGAAGACATATCTACACCGGCTTTCCTTAAAAGTTCAATAGGAGTATCGGACCCGCCAGCTCCTAAAAATTCAAGGTATGCTTCTCTGGCTTCATCTCCATCATTTATTATCTTTTCAGATAGCGTTATTCCTGCTGATAGACCAGAAGCATATGTGTATACATAAAAATTCCAATAGAAATGAGGTATTCTCGCCCAGCCCGTTCTAACTAATTCATCCACTTCAAAGTCTTCACCCTGGTATTTTTTCATTAAGCTGCCCCAAGCTTCATTTAAATATAAAGCAGTTAGTGTTTTTCCAGACTCTGCAGCTTCATATATGTTTTTTTCAAACTCAGCATACATTAATTGAGTATAAATTGATCCCCTTATTTGCTCGAGATAGGAACTGATAAGATAGATTTTTTCTTCCTTGTTTTTTGCATTTTTTATGAGATAATCATACATTATAGCTTCATTAGTGCTAGAAGCTACCTCAGCAGTAAAGATCTCATAGCTTGACTTTATATAGGGCTGTTTTTTATTTGAGTAGTAGCTATTCATTGCATGGCCTAATTCATGGGATAAGGTTGAAACAGATGATAATGTACCGTTGTAGTTTAAGAGTATATAGGGGTGAGTATCGTATGCAGCCTTACAATATCCTCCCCCATACTTATTTTGAGTCTCGTATACATCTATCCAGCGGCTATTAAATACCATATCTATATCGTTAATATATTGCTTTCCAAGGGGACTGAGAGCTTCTAAAACCATTTCTTTTGCATTTTCATAGGGTATTTCTGAAGCTGTAGGCTGAATTGGAGGAACATACATATCATAATGATAAACTTTATCATCTATACTTAAGAGCCTTTTTCTTAAAGATACATATCTATGTAGAGGCTGTAAATTGTTGTTGACAGCTTCTATGAGGTTGTCATATATCTCAGGAGCTATATGGCTGGAAATTAGAGCTGCCTCCAGAGCCGAGTTGTATTTTCTTGCCCTGGCATTGAAGATATTTGTCTTAACCTCACCATAAAGTGCGGCAGCTAAAGTGCTCATATTTTTAGCATAGCTATTGAACTCTTTCTCAAAAGCATTTTTCCTTACATCACGATTTGAGCTTTCAAGGAGAAGATTATAGGTTGCAGGAGACAATGTTAAAGATTCACCATTTCTATCAGCTACTTCACCAATCTCTCGGTCGCTATATTTAAAAGCATTAAAAACATTCTCAGGAGTACTAAGCAAGCTGCTTGCAAGGGCCATTATTCTCCTCTCATCTTCAGAAAGAGAATGCTGTCTAGAGCTAATAATATCTGCTAGGAATAAATCATAGTCAAGTAAATCTTTACTTTTCATATAAGCGGTAAGGGTGTCTTCTGGAATTAATAATAATTCAGGCTCTATAAAGGATAGGGCTTTTCTTATATTCAAAGACATTGAATCAGTACGGTCCACCATCTCTAAGTACCTATTCTTTGTAGTATCCTCATGGCTTTTTAACGAGGCGTAAACATAAAGCTTCCTGTAGAGCCTAGAAATTTCATCAGAAAGCTCAAGACACTCAGCAATATACTTTGCACCTTTCCCAAGCTGACCTCTGTATTGCTCTATAGAAGGAACTTTCTCCTCTAATCTTTTATAATCGGATTCCCAGTAACCATCGTTTTCATAAATATCCTCTAATCTCCATTTATATTCCTTAGAAATCTCACTTCTTGTAGGGACAGTGTCCTTTTCACCATATAATCCAGAGCCTGAAAGGAACATGGTAATTATAATAACAAAGAGCAGTAATTTGAGCTTAATTAACTTCTTAAACATAAAAATATCTCCTTTAATATATAAATAACTGTATTATATATAGTTTATCATTTGAAAAGAACAAATCAACAATTCTTGGTAATTATAAGCATTTATGAAATATATAGATGTGCGACCCTGAAACTTAACCTTTTTTTGAAATATTTCTTAGCCAAAAATAAAATGCTTAATTTGGCTAATAGCTAATGGCTGACAGCTCACAGCAAAAATATTTAAAATAAAATTTCTTAATCACACATCTATACCATAATGAGAATAAAATTTCAATTGATCGAATTGCACGGGGATAATAAAAGTTAATGTTCGGACAAATATAGTTATTTAATATAATTTTCCCGTGAAAAATTCGGAAAAACTATTGACTCCTAGTATTTACTTTGTTATGATTTAGATGTCGAAAAAACACTAAAACAAATCCCATAATTGCTAAGCTTTAGCATTGCATTGACATTTCATAAAGCTTTAATAACTCATTGGGCTGTGTCAAAAGGGTTATACTGCTTTATATATAGTTAAACAATTAAATATCCTCTCATATAATTCTCGTAATATGGTCGAGAAGTTTCTACCGGACAGCCGTAAATTGTCTGCCTATGAGTGAAATTTGTCTAAGTACTTTATTGTATCTAGCAGCGAGGTTAAACTACGCAGAATTTTCACTACATAGTGATAACATCTGCGTTATTTTTATCTCAGAATTTCCAAAACAAACAAGAGGAGGGTAAAAATGACAGAAAGATTTTTTAAATTATCAGAGAACAAAACCGATGTAAAAACAGAGATTCTTGCAGGTATTACCACATTTATGACAATGGCATACATTCTAATAGTTAATCCATTGACTTTATCAGTAACAGGTATGGATTTTGGTGCATTATTTACAGCAACAGCATTATCAGCCATAGTGGCAACCCTAGTTATGGCCCTTGTGGCAAACCTACCATTTGCATTGGCACCGGGTATGGGACTTAATGCATTTTTTGCATTTTCTGTAGTGCTGGGTATGGGAGTTTCTTGGCAGTTTGCACTTACAGCGGTATTATTAGAAGGAATTATATTCATTATACTTACATTTTTAAATGTTAGAGAAGCTATAATAAACTCTATACCATTAGCTCTTAAAAAGGCAGTTTCAGTAGGTATAGGTTTATTCATCGCGTTTATTGGTCTATTTAACTCAGGTATAGTAATTACGGGTATGTCCCATGTTGGAGATGGAAAGCTCGATGGTATTCCAGTAACCCTTGGAAATGTAGTTGGAGGTTCAGCATTACTTGCAATCATAGGTTTATTAATCACAGGATTTTTACTAATAAAAAAGGTAAAGGGAGCATTACTGATAGGAATATTAGCTACTACAGCTATAGGGATACCAATGGGAATAACTCAACTTCCAGAAGGATTTCAGCTTGTGAGTGCTCCTCCATCATTAGCCCCTATATTCTGGCAATTTGATTTCTCAGAGATTTTCTCCATGAGAATGCTTGTTGTATTACTTACCTTCCTATTTGTAGATATGTTTGACACAGTAGGAACACTAGTAGGTGTTGCAACAAAGGCAAAAATGCTAGATGAAAACGGTAAGGTTCCAAGGGCTAAACAAGCTCTATTTGCAGATGCAGTTGGAACAACTATTGGAGCCATACTAGGAACAAGTACAGTAACTACCTACGTAGAAAGTGCAGCAGGAGTTTCAGAAGGTGGTAGAACAGGATTAACAGCATTGTCTACTGCAGGAATGCTTATAATAGCTTTATTCCTATCTCCGCTATTCATAATGATACCAGCCGCTGCAACAGCACCAGCCCTTATAATAGTTGGATTATTCATGATGTCACCTATTAAAGATATAAACTTTGAAGATTTCACAGAGGCTATACCAGCATTTTTAACCATAGTAATGATGCCTTTAACATACAGTATTGCAGAAGGTATTGTATTTGGTATGGTAAGCTACGTTGTATTAAAGGCTGTAACTGGTAAAGCTAAAGAGGTTTCACCCCTTGCGTATATTTTAGCAATATTGTTTATAGGTAAATTCTTTATACATTAGGAATATAAGCTTTAAATAAATAAAATCAATAAGCTTTTACTTATCATCATAATGGCTCTGTTTCCTCCCTTAAAACAGATTTGTCCTATGATGATAAAAGCTTATGAATCTTTTAGGAGCCTTTTACAGGCTTCTATTTTTTTATCATTAATATTTTAAAGGCATCTATAATAATTTCATATGACTATGGAGAAAATAAGCTTAAATACAAATATAACTAGGAGGAGATAAAATGAGTAAGCAGGATAAAACAGTAGAAGCTTTAAATGATTTACTTCAAGGAGAGAATATGGCAGTAGAAGCCTTTAACATCTTTATAAGTAAAGTTAAGGATGAAAATACTAAGAAGACATTTCAAGAGGTTCAAAATCAGCATAGGGAAAATATGTCGGTTATAGCTAATCACATTCAGGACTTGGGATACAGACCAAATGAGAAGCTGGGCTTTAAAGGCATAATGGGAGACTTTATGATTGACATGAAAATATCTGGAGAAGATGATTCTCAGATAATAGATAAAGCAATGGAAGGCATAAATAAAGGCATAAACATGACAGAAAAAATATCAAGGGGAAACCTAGACAATGAAAGCAGAAAAATAGTAGGACAGGTACTAGAAGAAGACAGAAGCAGCCTCTCAAAGCTACGAAGACTTCAGCATTAAAAAGTTGCAAGATACAAGTTACAAGTTACAAGTTGCAAGAGTTCGGGTCATTTTTGGTGGTCATAAAAACTTCTATTACTTAAAAGAATGACCATAAGACTTGCATCTTGGATCTTGTACCTCGTAACTAAAAGTGTCGGTAGACACTTTTATACAAACATCTTAATAAATTCCTTACCGGCAGGAGTAAGGGGGAGCTTACTATTGATAACGATGCCTATATTTCTGCCGGGGATATCTTCCTTAATATCCAATTTAAAAATTGTTCCCTTTTCTAGCTCTGATTCTATGGCATTTTCCATTACAAAGGAAATTCCAAGGCCAATTTTAGTCATTTCCACAAGTAAATCAATGCTGTCCAGCTCGAATTCTGGTGAAATGCTTATGTCATTTTTCTTAATCAATTGGTCAAAATATGCTCTGGTTGTAGAATTTTTTTCAAGGCTCAATATTGGATAGTCTTGGAGCTCCTTTAGACTTATTTTTCTACCCTTTAGCCTGCTGAACTTTTCTCCAGAAATAAAAACATCCTGTATTTCCCTTACAGGTATTACATCTAAATTTTCATATTTGAATTTATTGCTCAAATTGACTACTGCTATATCTATGGCTCCGCTTTTAAGCAAATCCATGCATAAGGGTGAAGGTCTATTAGTTATATGTATCTTTATATTAGAATAATCCTCATGGAATTTTTTGAAGTAGGGCAGGAGAAAATATTTACATATTGTATCGCTAGCTCCTATATGTATCTCCCCTTGAATTAAATTACCTATTTCAAATAAAGCACGCTCCCCTGACTTTATTAGATTAAAGGCTTGCTCAATATGCTTGAAAAGAGTTTCACCCTCAGAGGTCAATCTCATATTTTTAGTGTGGCGAAGAAATAGCTTTGTATTTAACTTTTTCTCAAGGATTTTAATAGATTGACTTACAGCAGACTGAGATACATAGAGCTTTTCAGCTGCCTTAGAAAAATTTAAGGTTTTTGCGGCAAAATAGAAGACCTTGTAGAGCTCAAAATTAATATCCATAGATTAGCACTCCTTATAATTAAGATTAGAATTATTAATTTTATTTATATATTTTACTATGTTAGAATCTAATTGTAAATAGATTTAAAGATAAAGACTTATAGTAAAGTTTTGGCTATTTATGAAATGCAAATGCAGCTTTATAAGTGGGTTACATATAGATTATTAAACAACTGATACAGGAGGTTTATATATGAAAGGTACTGTTAGAAGACTCTTTGTGGAAAAGAAAAAAGGCTTTGATGTTGAGGCACAGCATTTATGTAAGAACATTAAGGATAACTTAGGAATACATGGACTTGAAGGCATTAGAGTTATAAATAGATATGATGTATCGGGAATCTCCGATGATGAGTTTCAAAGAGCTAAAAAAACTATTTTTTCAGAGCCAAACGTTGATAGAGTTTATGATGAAACCCTAGATATAAAGCATGAAGAAAGAATCTTAGCAATAGAGTTTCTACCGGGACAATACGATCAGAGGGCTGACTCAGCAATGCAGTGTATTCAGATATTAACACAGAAGGAAAAACCCCTTGTAAATGTGGCAAAGCTAATGATTTTAAAGGGAAACATAAGTCATGGAGATTTTGAAAAAATAAAAAGATATTCCTTAAATCCCGTGGATTCTAGAGAAGCTTCATTAGACAAGCCTAAAAGCTTAGAAATGAAAATAGAAGCTCCAGAGGATGTTAAAATCCTTGAAGGTTTTATAGATAAAGATACAGATGGAATCATAAGCTTTAGAGAAAAATTTGGACTTGCAATGAATATAGACGACCTTATGGTTTGTAGAGACTACTTCAAGAATGAAGAAAAGAGAAACCCAACAGTTACAGAAATTAAGGCAATTGATACCTATTGGTCGGACCATTGCAGACATACCACCTTTTTAACAGAGATTGAAGAGGTTGAAATAGAAAAGGGATTATATGGAGAAGTAATAGAAGAGGCTTATCATGAGTACTTAAAGTCTAGAGAATACGTTTATAGTCAAAGACATAAAGATATCTGTCTTATGGATATAGCGGTTATGGCTATGAAGGAGCTTAGAAAAAAGGGGCAATTGGATGATTTAGAAATATCTGACGAAATAAATGCATGCAGCATAGAAGTTGATGTAGATGTAGATGGAAGTAATGAAAAATGGCTTGTTATGTTTAAAAATGAAACCCATAACCATCCTACAGAAATCGAGCCCTTTGGCGGAGCTGCAACTTGCCTTGGAGGAGCTATTAGGGACCCGTTATCGGGTAGAGCATATGTCTACCAGGCCATGAGGGTCACAGGAAGTGGAGATCCAAGAGCTAAGATAGAGGACACCTTACCGGGAAAATTACCCCAGAGGAAGATAACCATAGAGGCTGCCCAGGGATACAGCTCCTATGGAAATCAAATAGGACTTGCAACTGGACAGGTTGCAGAAGTTTATGATGAAGGCTTTTTAGCAAAGAGGATGGAGATTGGAGCCGTTATAGCTGCGGCGCCAAAGGAAAATGTAAGGAGAGAACAGCCCATAGAAGGGGATTTAATACTGCTTGTAGGTGGAAGAACTGGAAGAGATGGATGTGGTGGAGCCACAGGATCATCTAAGGAGCATACAGAGGAGTCAATATTCCTATGTGGAGCTGAGGTACAAAAGGGAAATCCTCCTACCGAAAGGAAAATCCAGAGGCTTTTCAGAAACAGTGAGCTGGCAAAGCTTATTAAGAAGTGCAATGACTTTGGAGCCGGTGGAGTATCGGTGGCCATTGGAGAGCTTGCCGACAGCCTTGAAATAGACCTAGATAAAGTGCCTAAAAAATATGAAGGATTAGACGGAACTGAACTAGCCATATCAGAATCTCAAGAGCGTATGGCGGTTGTTATAGATAAAGAGGATTTAGACAAGTTTAAGGAATTAACCTCTAAAGAAAACCTTGAGGCAGTAATTGTTGCAAAAGTAACCGATACTGGAAGGCTTATAATGAAGTGGAGAGGCAAGAGGATATTAGACATAAGCAGAGAATTTTTAGACACCAATGGAGCTAAACAGAGAACAAATGTCAAGGTGACTGAGCCCTCAAAGGAAGATAATTATTTTGATAAAACAGCTAAAGCCCATGAAAATAAAGATATTAAAGCTTCATGGATAGAAAATCTAAAGGATTTAAACGTAGCAGGTCAAAAGGGTTTAGTTGAAAGATTTGATAGTACAATAGGGGCTGGAACAGTGCTGATGCCCTTTGGAGGTAAATACGCTCTAACTCCTACCGAAGGTATGGTCTGCAAAATACCAGTACTTAGGGGAGAAACCAATACCTGTACCATAATGACCCACGGATACAACCCAAGGCTTGCTAAATGGAGCCCCTTTCATGGAGCTATGTATGCTGTAATTGAGTCCATATCCAAGGCAGCAGCCCTTGGAGGAAATTATAAAAATATAAGATTAACTCTCCAAGAGTATTTTGAAAAGCTTGGAGACAATAGGGAAAAATGGGGGAAACCCTTTAGTGCCTTACT
>JANQEZ010000287.1 GCA_028278115.1 Clostridia bacterium | reverse complement strand
CCTTCGTTATTTCTTTCTATTGCTGTCACATTGCCCTCTTTACATATGAGTGCAGCTTCTATGGAAATCGAGCCCGTTCCTGCACCAATATCGACTACATGAAAATCCTTTTTTAATTTCATCTTTGATATGGATAAGGCCCTTATTTCTGACTTCGTCATAGGCACCTTTCCCCTAATGAACATATCATCGGGTATTCCAGGGGTATCATACTCCCAAATTTTCATTGTTCTCGATCACCACCACAGACATTCCAAGATTTTTCATACTCACTATATTTTCAAATGTATCTATAATAATTCTCTCATTGAGGTAGGATAAATTTTCTCCAACTATCATGATTTTATTGTTTATTTTTGCATTTATCAATATCTCTGCAATTCTAGAGGGAGAGTATTTGCTATCGGTTAACAATACTACACTATCATATTTTTTTACAGCACCTACAATATCCACTTCTCTTCCATGTACGCTTCCCAGGAAGGAATCTTGCCAAACCCTATTTATTTTCCCCATAAGGTATTGAAAGGAGCTTATTCCTGGAACTACTTTCAATTCATCATCCCTAAAATGCTTCTTAATATAGCTTAACATGCTATAAAATCCCGTATCACCTGATAGGAGTAATGAAACTTTTTTTTCATCTTTATTATCATAAATATACTCAACTATTTTCTGTAGGCCAGAATCAATATAAATTAGTTCTTTTCCATTATTTTCAAAGTCCTTTAAAATCCTTCTACCTCCAATTAGAATATCGCTTTCTTCTATAATCCTCAGTGTAACAGGTAGTATATAATCCCTATGCCCTGGACCCATACCTAAAATGCAGATTTTACTCATCTATATTCCTCCAAGATTTCCTCAGCCTTCTCACCGATTGCTAAAAGTCCCTTTTCCATTGAAAACATTACTACCCCAACTTCAAGTTCACCGTGGACATGGTCAGCACATTTTTCTTCAGCCCTTTTACATAATATATTGTAAATCCCATTAAAACTATAGTCCTCTATTATTTTAACAGCTCCCTCGGTAGTGACACACTCAAATATTTTCTCAATTACTTCCTTTGAAGCTCCCATCAAAGCTAAGTTAGCTGCTAATATTTCCAGTCTTGCATCTGCAACCTTGCTGTGGGTGTCAAATATTCCTCCAGCAAGCTTGACCAGCTTGCCAATATGACCAATTAACAGTACTTTTTTAATCTTTTCTTCAATACATTTGTTTAGCATAAATCCAATAAAATTACTGATTTTTATTATATTTGATTTGTTTAGCCCAAAGAGTTTTATAGCCTTTTCCTCTCCATAATTTCCCGGAACTAAAACTACTTTATCAAATCCATTATGACTTGCCATCCTAAGCTCAAGTGCCAAGGACTCTTTAAAGGCATCGTATGACATGGGTTCAACAATCCCGCTTGTACCTAAGATTGATATTCCGCCCATTATTCCCAGCTTTGGATTAAAGGTTTTTTTAGCCTTTTCCACTCCCTTTGGAACCATTATAGTAACGATAGCTCCTTTTCCTTTAGGTAAAACCTTGGAAACCTCTGACTCTATCATTTTACGAGGAACAGGATTGATGGCGGGCTCACCAGGTGGAACATATAGTCCAAGCTTTGTAACTTTTCCAACGCCCTCTCCACCCTTAAGAACTATACCTGGAGAATCAGTAATCTCTACCTTGGCTCCTATTAAAATACCATGGGTTATATCTGGGTCATCTCCTGAATCCTTTTTAATATAACAAGAGGAAGATTTTCCCCCTATTTCAATACTAGGCTCAATAACTTCTAGGCTTAAATTCCATCCCTTTGGTGTTTCTATATCTATTTTATCTATGAGTTCATTTTCCAAAGCCATATATGCAGCCGCCTTAGATGCCCCAGCAGCACATGAGCCAGTTGTATATCCATATCTCAACTTTTTCCCGTCTTTTACAATGTATTTATGTAACATAATTTTTCCCTCTTTTCATTAACAAAGATACCTTCGACACTTTGTTAGTTCCAAGTCATATATTGCAAGTTTTAGTCATTCTTTTGAGCTTAAAAGAATGACCTAAACCGAGTAGCGAGAAGCGAGAAGCGATTGCCGAGACTCTCAGTTTTACCCAAAAGCTAACCTATCATATAAACTATAGCATTTATTATGGCTGCTGCAACGTTACTTCCACCTTTTCTTCCCCTTGTTAGGATGTATGGAACATCAAGCTTTAACAGTTCCTCCTTCGATTCCTCTGCTCCTACAAATCCCACTGGTACACCAACAACTAAAGATGGGTTTGCATTTCCCTCTTCTATTTGCTTCATAAGCTCAAATAATGCTGTTGGTGCATTTCCTATGACAAATATTCCATCAGGATTCTCTTTAACAGCCTTTCTCATAGCTACTATTGATCTAGTAATTCCTTCTTTTTTGGCTTCCATTGCTACATCTTCATCGGAAACAAAGTTTAGGACTTCTGAGCCATACTGAGCTAATCTTTTCTTATTAATACCTGAAAGTGCCATTTTTGTATCTGTGTATATATTCTTGCCCTTTAAAATAGCTTCCTTGGCTTTATCTATAGCTCCCTCTTTTATAATGGTTATGTCGGCAAAGCTAAAATCAGCGGTGGTATGGATAACTCTTTTAACTACTTTACCAATATCATCTGGAAAGGTTTTGTCTCCCAGTTCTTCTGTTATTATTTCAAAGCTTTTCTTTTCTATTTCATTTGGATTTTTTATGTAACTCTGCATTAAGCTCTCCCCTTTTTATCAATGATTACAGATATTAAGCTTCTAATATATTTTTACTCCACCCATGGTCATATTTACTAAATGAGTTTTAACATAAT
>JANQEZ010000278.1 GCA_028278115.1 Clostridia bacterium | reverse complement strand
ATCCCCCTCTCATCAATATAATTTCTTTCTTTATTAAAGTTGGTTCCCTATATCTCCACTGCATCATATGATTATTTATGGATTCTGTGATTGGTTTTATCCTAATATAAAAAAATAATGTAACAACAGTTTTTTCATCTGCTGTTGCATTACTCTTTTAGTCTTTATAAATCTAACAGGACTCTTGTGCCAATGCAGCCATTCTCCCGTTACTGACGGTACCTATAACTTCTACATTTCCAAAATCAGATGAAATATCAATTGGCTTTACTACAACAAAATATTCAATATTACCCGAGCAACAAGTAAGAGATTCGCAGAAATTAAAGCCGAAGGATGTAGTTTCACTGCGGGTCAGATTCGTACCAATATTAACTATTTTTTGAAGTATCCAAACGCCTCGAGACAATGGAGTTTCTCCATTACATGAGCTAAATAATTCATATTGTAATCTAAAGGATCCTACAGCGCTTTCTTCTTGTACCACCTCAAATTTAAATGAGCTTGAAAATTCAATATTTACTATCGGCTGGCATAGCCCTTTTGTATCTATACTTACGCGAGCTATCTGAAATGGCTGATTATCTGATATTGATGTAAATGTCATACTTCCACTTCCTTCTCCACATTCAAGCAGAGCTTTCTTCTCTATAGTTTTACAATCAATCACGTCATGATAGTCCAAATATAAAAACCCCCTTAATTTTAACCTACTCTTTTTTACGTTCATACTACCCTTTATAATTTGTTTAATTAATGGAAGATTGTGCTATTGCAATTATCCTTGGATTTTTAACTGTTATTAGAGCAAAGGCTGTAATAAATCGAATGGGTGTGACAGTTACAAAATACTGACAACAGCCAGAATATTTTAGGCATTCACAAAAGTTAAAATTAAATGCTGCTGTTTCGATTGATGCACCAGCAGTAACTCCTGTACCTCTTCTATCGAATAACCATCTTCCAAGCAGCATAGGTTCTTTATTGTCACAAACCCTAAACAATTCATAGTTTAATTGATTATTCAGTCCTGGAGCTCCGTTGAAAGTGATTGTACTAGAAAACTCTATTAGAACTTTGGGTTTTTTCAAGTGAGATAAGTCAATTTCAACAAAGGCTATCTGGGTCTGTGGGTCACCTTCCAAAAATTCTACACAACTCCCCTGTCCACATGCTAGTATTAATCCTCTTGCTTTACAATCATCCAAATCATTCTTTACACCATAGGTATTATGATTTTTATATGTCATATATTAAAGCCTCCTTATTTTTGATGATTTTGAACGCTTTTAAAATTCTAGGAGGATTGCGCTAATAAAGCCATTTTTCCATTCATAACAGTCGCTCTAGCATCGCTTATTTCAATGGGAGTAACTGTTACAAAATACTCACAGCATCCTGTAAAGCTTACTCTATCGCAAAATACAAAAGCAAAGGAGTCCTCTGTATTTGTATAGCTTGTTAAATCACCATTAATTTTTTCATACATCTGCACAGCTAGTGATAATGGATTCTCAACTCCACAGACCCTTAATAGTTCATATTTCAACCTAATTGTTCCGTTAAATTCTCCCTCAAACCCTACTGAACTTGAGAACTTTATAAGAACTTTAGCCTTCTTTAAAGAACTTATATCTGCTGTAACATGGGCTATCTGAAATGGTGTATCATCAGATGTAGTAAATACTCTGCTTCCACTTCCCTCTCCGCATTCCAATAGTATACTTTTTATTTTTTCATGCTGTAGTTTGCATTTAGAAGCTTCTCTATCTGAATTACATGCTTTATTGTCTTCATAGCCATTCTTATAAGACATTTTTCTACCTCCATTTAGATTTAAAAGTTCTTCTTTGATTACACCATATTTCATACCGTATATATAAGAAGTTACGTACTCTATTTCCATTACATCATATGGAACTATATTAAATCTGTGATTCATTTTGTCCTCCAAAATCATAATTTTAGGCATAAAAAATAGCACATCCATGTGCTCAGGATTTCCTGAAATCCAAATTTCTTCGTTGTTGCTTCAATCGAGAACCCTTACCAATTTAATTCTGAAAGTAAAGCTTTTGCATCCATACCCAAAAGAATGACACAAAATACCACTAACTACTAACCGCCAAAGCTTCTAACCCTAGAGTTATGACTACCCACCCTAAGAGCCAAGAGCTGAGAGCTGAGAGCTAAGACCTAATCCATGTACCAATATGCTCTGCTATCCACCTGGATAGCTAATCTTTATCTTCCCAAATCGGGCAAGCATTGGACCCATTAGAAAAATAGATGATCTCATCTCCCTAACCAGACTTTCATCTATTTCATGGGTAAATATGTTTTTGGAATCAACAATAATGGATTCTTCGGTTTTTTCTACTTCACAGCCTATGGCGGTAAGTATTTTAATCATTATATCTACATCTCTTAAATGGGGATACCCCTTTATAATACTTCTTCCACCATTTATTACAGAAGCTGCTAAAATTGGTAATACAGCATTTTTGGCTCCACTTATTTCTAATTCACCTTTTAATTTTCTTCCTCCATTAATAAGGTATTTTGACACACACTTCACCTCCGAGAGCATAAAAATAAAAAGAATATATAACCATTGTATGCATATCTCCCACAGGTGTTACACTTCCATTAAAAAATGACATAATTCACGTTAAACTCTTATCATACCAATGCTTCTCTATGTATAAAGCACCTTGAAATTGTTTATCTTTAATTTGCTTTTAACTTTTCTTATTTATTTCCTCCATCTTAGATGTTGAGCAAAATTCATATAAAAATAACAACAGCCCTCAACTAAGTGTTAAGGGCTAGGTTAAACATAAACATTGACATATTAAAATTTAAACTAATCTAACTCCATCCAACATCGGTATATTTAGATATATTTAGTAGTATCCCTATGGCAGCCATAAATATAGCCAAGGAATTACCTCCAAAGCTTATAAAGGGTAGTGGTATACCCGTAACAGGCATAGATGAAGTTGCAACTGCTATATTTATCATAACCTGTATAGCTATCATTGCAGTAATGCCAGTAGCCATTAAACAGCTAAATAAATCGGGTGCATGGATTGCTATTCTTATACCCCGCCAGATAAGAAATAAAAATAGAAGCATTACGGTTACGCAACCGATAAATCCAAGTTCTTCACCGATGGTTGCAAAAATAAAGTCATTTTGAGGTTCAGGAATATAGAGCTTATTTTGCACACTTCTGCCCAGCCCCACTCCAAAGAGCCCTCCTGAGCCAAGGGCAAATAATGACTGTATAACCTGATAACCTATATCCTTTGGATATTTAAAGGGGTCTAGGAAGGCAGTAAAACGCTTCATTCTATATGGAGCCATGAGTATCAAAATACCTACTGCACCTGCACCGAAGGCACCCATCAGTATAACGTGAAGCCATCTCATCCCAGCGACAAAAAGCATGGCCATTATAATGAGGGCAATGGTTATGGCAGTACTCAAGTTAGGCTGTAAAATAATGAGCCCTACATATAGTGCTATTATAAATAGATAGGGCAGAACCCCTTTAAAAAAGCTCTCTATATCCTTAGACCTCTTTGACAAGCTATAGGACACAAAGATAATAGCACATATCTTTGTTATCTCCGATGGCATGACAGTAAGCCCACCAACCCCAAGCCATCGCTTAGCACCATTTAATTCTATTCCAAGTGGAGTTAAAACTAAAACCAGTAGAACTAGACTCAAAACATATGCTGGAAAGGCAAGCTTTCTATATCTTTTGTAATCGAAATTCATGGTGAATATCATGGCAAAAATACCAACAAAGGCCCATATTAAGTTTCTCCTAAGGAAATGATAGCTATCCTGGTCATAATTGTAAAATGAATAATATTGGCTTGAACTAAAAACCATTATGATTCCAATAATAACCAATATGAAAACCGATATCATCAAAGTAAAGTCAATAGACTTTTTTTGGGCTTTTTGGACCATACTAAACCCTCCTCAGCTTTAATACACAATCCTTAAAGTGTCTTCCTCTCACTTCAAAGCTCTTATACATATCCCAGCTTGCACATGCTGGAGACAATAGTATAGTATCTCCCTTTTCGGCGTTGTCATACGCCCTTTTAACTGCCTGCTGCATATCATCAACGATGAAAACATTTTTAAAGCCATATTTTTCAGCGGTTTCTTTAATTATGTTTTTCGTTTCACCAAGTAAAATTAAAGCCTTAACCTTATCATCAAAGGCCTTTACAAATTCATCAAAGGAGCTGCCCTTATCCATACCACCAGCAATAAGCACCAGCGGTCCTTCAAGACCTTCCACTGCCTTGATTGAAGCATCTGGGTTTGTTCCCTTTGAGTCGTTATAATATTTTATACCATCGAACTCACCGAAAAACTCAGTTCTATGCTCAATACCTTTAAAGCTTCTTAAAGTATATTTGATTACTTCCTTATTTATACCTGAATTTATACCAAATGCCGCTGCAGCCAAAGCATTTTCTAGATTATGCTTACCGGCTATATAGATATCATCAGCTTTACATATGATTTCCTCATTATTATTACTTCTCGCTATTATATTATTATCTTTTAGATAGACGCCCTCATCAAGTATCTCTTTTCTGCTAAAGAACATAACCCTACACTTAGCTCTATTTGCTAAGCTTCTGGTAATTTCATTATCATAATTAAGTATCAAAATATCATCTTCACTTTGGTTCATGAATATCTTAGCCTTGGCATCAATATAATTTTCCATTGTTTTATGACGATTTAGATGATCCGGTGTAATGTTTAATATTGCCGATATTTTGGGTCTAAACTCCTCTATTGTCTCAAGCTGAAAGCTGCTTACTTCCGTTACCAGTATCGTATCATCAGTGGTATCCAATGCCTTTGAAATAGCAGCAAGACCTATATTTCCAACCACAAAGGTTTCACACTTAGCGTTTTTGAAAATCTCACCTGTTAGTGCAGTAGTTGTTGTCTTGCCATTAGTTCCCGTTATCGCCATATACTTACCTTTGCTCAATCTAAAGGCAAGTTCCAGCTCACCTATTATATGTACGCCTTCATTCCTAGCCTTCTTTAAAAAGGGTAAATCCGTTGGAACTCCTGGGCTTAGTACAATCAAGTCGTATATACTCATTTCTTTAGGATGGGAGCCCAGTATCATATCATGACAAAGCCCACCTATTTCTTCTAATATATCCGAAAGCTTTTCCTTTGTTTTTATATCATTAATTGTAATCTTAGCTCCTAATTTAGATAGAGTCTTTACAGTTGGAATCCCTGATGCAGCCATCCCCACAACTAAAACCATTTTATTTTTAAGCTTCATAATTTCACCGCCCTTTATCTTAATGCATAAAGCCCTATTACACATAATACTAAAGTAATACTCCAAAATACTACCACAATCTTTGTTTCCTTCCATCCAACTAATTCAAAATGATGATGCAAAGGACTCATTTTAAATACCCTTTTACCCGTCAGCTTAAAGGATATTACCTGTATAATAACCGACAGGGTTTCAGCAAAATATATGCCGCCAACTATAGGTATAAGCAATGTTAGATTCATCAAAATAGCCATAGCAGCTATTGCTCCTCCAAGGGCCATAGAACCCGTATCTCCCATAAACACCTTCGCTGGATATGCATTAAATCTTAAAAATCCTAAGCAAGCCCCAGTAAGTGCTGCTGAAACCACAGCAATACTTGGATATCCCCAGTTGATTGCAACTAGACTAAAAAAGGAAGCCACAATCAGTGTAACTCCCGAAGCTAAACCATCCAAGCCATCGGTTAGGTTGACGCTGTTAGTTGTGGCAACCACAACAAAGGCTATAAAGGGTACATAAAGTATTCCCAGGTCTAAATATGTATTAACAAATGGGACTAAAATTTGCGTTTCAAAAACGGATATCCTTGATTGATATACAGCTATTAAGACTGCGATTGTTATTTGCCCTATAAGTTTTTGATATGCCTTTAAGCCGAGATTTCTTTTTAGAACCACCTTTACAAAGTCATCAATAAATCCTATCAAGCCAAATCCCAAGGTAGAAAATATGATTATGTATGAATCTCTATTCAACCTACCTGAGGTTAAAGTAGTAATTAATATTGCTACTATCATTATTAATCCACCCATTGTAGGTGTACCTGACTTGGAAAGGTGTGATTTGGGTCCCTCGGCTCTAATGCTTTGACCTACCTTCAGCCTTCTGAGTAAAGGTATCGTAATAGGACCTAAAACTATTGTAATAAAAAATGCTATGGCTACTGTAGTTATAAGCTGTATAAAATCACTCATTTATTTATCTCCTCTCTTGTAGATACTGTACAATTTCCTCCATTTTCATACCTCTAGATCCTTTAATAAGTACTATATCCTTTGCTTTCATTATATTATTTAATACATTTATCGCAGTCATATTATCGGCTGTGGCAAAAACTTTTTCTTTATCAAATCCACCTTCAATTGCTGCTTTAGCAATATCATGGCTACTTATTCCAACTGTAATGAGTATGTCAATACCCTTATTCACTACCATTTCTCCAACTTCCCTATGGGCAGCTTCTGAAAAATCGCCAAGCTCAAGCATATCTCCAAGTACAGCAATTTTTCTACCTGTATCAATACCTTTCAATACATTTAAAGCAGCCTCAGTGGAATCTGGGTTGGCATTATAGCAGTCGTTTATTAATTTCATACCTTCCTTTAAATCTATTATATTGAGTCTCATTTTATCTCCCACAAAGCTTGCTAGACCCTCTTTGATTTTCTGAACTGGTATATTGTAATTCAGTCCTACAGCTATGGCTACAAGGGCGTTATATACATTATGGGTTCCAGGCACATTTAGTTTTACATCATGGACATCATTGTTATGAGTAAATAAAAATTCAACTCCATCATAGCCTAAATCATTTACTTTCGTTACCCTAATATCATTTTCACCATTCATGCCCACAAAGACCTTTTTATATATAGTATTTTTGTTTTTCATATTACTAAGATACTCATCATCGCCATTAAGAATAAGCACAGAGGATTCATTCATATGATTTGAAATTTCCATCTTTGCATTAAATATCGCTTCCTTAGAGCCTAAATTTTCTATATGACATATACCTATGTTGGTTATAGCACCTACTTCTGGTGTAGCGATTCCAGCTAAAACATCTATCTCTCCACTATTGCTCATTCCCATTTCCGCCACAACCATCTCATGGCCTTTTTCAATTTTAAGTAAAGTCAGTGGTAATCCAATATGATTATTGAAATTTCCTTTATTTCTTAGGACATTATATTTTTGTGAAAGTACATTATAAATTAATTCCTTGGTTGTGGTTTTCCCTGTGCTGCCTGTAACCGCCACCACAGGAATATTGGCTTTCTTTAAAAAGTATTTGGAGATATCCTGCAGAGCCTTTAATGTGTCCTCCACCATTATTATACATTTTCCAGAAGCATTTTTGATATCTATTTCTTGGCTAGTTAATGTGCCTATGGCTCCAAGCTTTAAAGCTCCTTCTATAAAGGAATGACCGTCAAACCTTTCCCCTAATATAGGAATAAATAAATAACCTTCTTTTATCCTTCTTGAATCTATTGAGATTCCTTTAAACTCTGTATTTTCATCTCCAGTAACAAGTTTGCCATTGGCAGCAACTAAGATATCCCTTAAATGAATCATATTTTTTCCTCCCTTATTTCTCTAAAAACTCTAATACAACTTTCTTATCGTCAAAATCAGATACTTTGTCACCAATTATCTGATAGGTTTCATGTCCCTTTCCGGCTATAAGAATGATGTCATTCACCTGTGCTTTTTCAATGGCTGTTTTTATTGCTTCTCTCCTGTCACTCTTGACAATATACTTATCCTTATCTGGCCCTAGTCCCTTGACAATATCCTCTATTATTTTCTCTGGAGCTTCAAAGCGGGGGTTATCATTTGTAATAACTGCATAATCTGACATATCATAAGCTATCTTACCCATTATCGGCCTCTTTTTGGCATCCCTATTTCCACCACACCCAAACACTACTATGACTTTTCTCTTTGCAAAATCATTAATAGTTCCAAGTACATTTTTAAGTGCATCTGGAGTATGGGCATAATCAACTATAACTCCTATACCGCTATGATTTTCAACTACCTCAAATCTTCCTTGTATAGACTCTAAAGCCTTGGTTCCCTTTAATATTTCATCATAGCTATATCCCATGGAATAGCAAACTGATATTGCCGCCAGTACATTATATATAGAAAATAATCCCGTCATATTTATTTTAATGGCTCCAGAAAACTTAGGAGTAACTAGTCTAAAGGTGGAGCCAGTAGCATTCATTTCTATATTCTCTGCATATATATCGCAGCTACTATTAACGCCATAGCTTAAAACAGGTGTATTCAGGCTTTTAATCTCATCATATATTTCCTTTCCATACTTGTCATCGGTATTTATTACATTAAGATCACTCGTCTTATAAAATAACTTTTTCTTGGCATTTTTATAGCTTTCCATATCACCATGAAAATCCAGGTGGTCGGCTGTAAGATTTGTAAACACACCAATATTAAAATCAACATCTTCAACTCTTTTCAGCTCCAAGGAATGGGATGATACTTCCATTGAACAAATATCAACTTTAGCCTTTACCATCTCGTTGAATAGAAACTGTAGTTCCACGGATTCTGGAGTAGTATTTGCAACTTTATATTCCTTATCTATTATTTGGCTCTTTAAAGTTCCTATCAAGCTAGTCTTCTTATTATTTGCTTTAAACATACTACTCAGAAGATATGTAATAGATGTTTTTCCATTAGTTCCCGTTACACCTACTATCTTAAACTTCCTGCTGGGGTGTCCATAAAAGTTGGAAGCCAGCTTTGCCATCTCTGCTCTGCTATCTTTAACCTTTATAACAGAAATATTATTTTTATTTATCAGCTCTCTAACATCTTCTATGTCCTTTTCTATTAATATAGCTTTGGCACCATTTTCTATCGCATTTTTAACAAAACTATGTCCATCTGTTTTAAATCCCCTTATACATATAAACATAGTATCTTTCTTAACCCGTCTAGAGTCGTATGTTAGTCCTAGAATTTCTATATCCATATTTCCATAGGATTCAAGTATTTCTACATCCCTTAATAAATCCTTTAAAATCATCCTTAATCTCTCCTAGCTTCATTATATTGTCACATAATCCTTTCATTAGCAACTTACTAAAAGGCAATTTAAATTAAAGTCTAAGCCTTAATTCAAATTGCCCTCTTTGCCAGTGAATCCTTCTTAATTATAACATAAAGTTTGGAAATTGTTTATTCGGATTGTTCTTTAACGTATAATATGACGATTGAGCCTTCCTGAACTTCACTTCCAGGCTTAGGGAATTGATCCATTACTATTCCGCTTCCATCCTTCACAGAAATAGGCTCAGTATTAAATTCTAAGTTGTTTTCAGATAATACCTTGGCAGCTTCAGCTAATTGAAGACTTCTGACCTCAGGTACAACGACATTTGATTTTTGGAACTTTTCTTTTTCTACCTCATTATATTGGGGCTCAATTTCTAAATATCTCAGTGTATCCCTTACTATATCATGAACAGGAGGTGCTGCCGTTAAACTTCCATAGCGCATTCCAGCAGATGGCTCATCAACTATAAAAAGTACAGCTATTTGTGGATTGTTTACTGGTGCAACTGAAATAAAGGATGAATAAACCTTTCCCTTTGCATATCTTCCATCCACAATTTTATCGGCTGTTCCTGTTTTTCCCCCTACTCTAAAGCCGGGTATATATGCTTTTTTACCGGAACCATCAGTAACAACAGACTCCATTATCAGCTTTACCTCCTTAGAGGTTTTATCAGATAGCACCTGCCTTATAAATTTTGGTTCATATCTATGTATTACATTACCAGAATCATCGGTAAGCTCCTTAACAATTCTTGGCTGCATAAGGTTTCCATCGTTGGCAACTGCTGAGACTGCACTAATCAGTTGTATAGGAGTTATAGAAATTCCATGACCAAAGGACATAGTTGCAAGCCCCACGGGTCCAGCACTATTCATATTTTGAATTAATGGTGAAGCTTCCCCTGGCAAATCTATTCCGGTTTTCTCTCTAAATCCAAATGCCTCAAGATACTTATAAAACTTTTCTGAACCAAGTCTTTCAGCCACTTCAATAAATACAGGGTTACAAGAGTTTTGTACCCCTTCTGTAAATGTTTGATGGCCATGGGGTCTATAATGTCTCCAGCATTTTATCCTCTGACCTGCTACTATAGAGTATCCCGGAGAGTAAAATGGTGAATCCGGCTCTATTACACCTTCCTCTAAACCTGCAGCCGATGTAATCAGCTTAAAAGTAGAGCCCGGCTCATAGGTATCACTTACCATTGGATTTCTCCACATTTTATTCCAAAGCTTAGATTTTTCTCCGCTATCTAATTCTTCGTAGGCTTCCCTCTGTGCATCATCCATAGGGAGCCTTGGGGTATTTGGATCATAGTCGGGCTTAACCGACATAGCAAGTACATCTCCGGTCTTTGGCTCCATTACTATAGCCATTACTCTTTGGGCCTGGGTTTCTACCAGTGCCGTCTCCATTGCTTTTTCTGTAAAATGCTGTATAACTTCATCTATCGTCAATACCACATTCAGTCCGTTTTCAGGTTCATAATATTTTTCTACTCCATAGGGCAGCTGTCTTCCTGCAGCATCGGTATTCTTAATCCATCTTCCAGGAAGTCCGCTCAGTACCTTGTCATACTTAAGCTCAACCCCAACCAAGCCTTGATTATCATCAGTTGTATGACCAATAACATGGGAAGCAAAATTGCCATAGGGGTAGAACCTTTTATAGTCCTGTGCAACTTGGATTCCCTTAAGCTTTTCCTTTATTATTGTATTAGCTTTATCCTTTTCTATCCATTTTGCTATTCTAACCAATCCCTTTTTCTGGGATATTTTTTTTAGTACATCCTCTTCTTCCAGCTCTAGAATATTTGCTAGGCTCTTAGCTACTACTTCCTTTGATTTAACCTCAGAAGGGGTTGCCCATACCGTAAATGTTGTAACACTTACTGCAAGCTCCTTTCCATTCCTATCGTAAAGGGTTCCTCTTTTTGCTGTTATTGGTACATCTCTGGTTTGCTGCTGTACCGCCATCATTCTAAGCTTTTCACCATTTACAATTTGAATCCAGCCCAGCCTGACTATTAGAGCTAAAAAAACTAAACAAACTGCAAACAGAGTAACAATTAAACGCTTTTTATTGTTGATGCTTGGATTTGACACTTCTAGTCCTCCTTATGAGAATTAATCTAATAAAGAATACAACTTCTTGAAGGATACCTTCACATAGTCTACTAATCTCTTATCTTTGCTTTGCCTATTAATAATTTCATCATTAGAAGGATTATACTCATCTATAACTGCTAAATCCAATTCAGGAGCATTGTCCAAGTTTAAAAAGACCATTTGTTGATATTGGGGATACTGCATATTCAAATCTCTTGCGGCAGCCTCTTCAATTATATCGGACCTACTTAGACCATCGAACTTCACATTTACATCTCGAAGATGGTCCTCAAGCTTTGTTATCTCTTTATTTAGGCTGTATATCCTGTACTCAGCCTCTGTAATAGCGGTATATCTAAGTAATATAACTATGAAAGCCGCTGATATGGTCATTATCCAAAATATTGCACTGATTTTTATAAACAAGTTCTTCCTTTTATTTTTTCTCCTGGTGTTTTTGGTATTGGGTTGTTCTTTTTTATCTAAATAATCATAGCTTTCATATAAATGCTTTTTTTGGGCTACTAACAATGTATTCCCCCCCTTTGATATTTAGAACTTTTAAATCTTCTCAGCTACCCTTAGCTTAGCACTTCTAGATCTTGGGTTATTAGCTACCTCTATTTCTGATGGATAAAGTGGTTTTCTTGTTATTATCTTTAAAACTGGTTCATTATCACATTGGCATATAGGCAGTTCTGGTGGACATATACATCCAGCTGCAAGCTCCCTATATACATTTTTTATGATTCTATCTTCCAAGGAATGGAATGTGATAATACATATCCTTCCTCCAGTCTCTAAAACCTCTGAAATATCCTTTACAGCTTTCTCTAATATTCCCAGCTCATTATTCACTTCGATTCGTATTGCTTGAAATGTTCTCTTTGCTGGATGTGGACCATCTCTTCTGGCTTTAGCAGGTATTGCTTTCTTTATAATATCCACCAGCTGGCTCGTCGTTTCAATATCCGTCTCTTGCCTTTCCTTCACAATAAATTTAGCAATCCTTAAGGCCCACTTTTCTTCTCCATATAGCTTGATTATTTTTTGTAGTTCCTTCTCTGAGTATGTATTTACAACTTCCCTTGCTGTAAGACTTTTGCTTCTATCCATTCTCATATCCAGCTCAGCATCCTGCATATATGAGAAGCCTCTTTCTTTAGTATCCAGCTGATATGATGATACACCTAAATCCATGATAATTCCGTTGATTTTCTCAATACCAAGCTCTTTTAAAATATCTTTTATATTGGAAAAATTGTTATTTACAAATATACGTCTATTTGAAAACTTTTCAAGCCTTTTCTTTGCATGCTTAATTGCAACTTCGTCTTGATCTATACCTATCAAAAGTCCTCCTTCATCTAACCTTGAACAGATTAGCTCCGAGTGACCTCCTCCTCCTAATGTTCCATCCACATAAATTCCTTTAGGATTGATATTTAAATTATCTACCGTTTCATTTAATAAAACCGTCTCATGATTAAACTCCATAATATACCTTCCTCCTGTATAGGTCTCAAGCAAAGCTACAATACCTATTTGGCTGACAGCTAACAGCAAAACATTGAAAGTAAAGCTTCTAGGGCACACATCCTTATGGGTATAGGATTTTATAATTTAATGTTTTCAAAGCCTTTATCTTTATATACCTAATTCAGCCATTTGCTCTGCTATATCATCATAACTAATATTTGCAGAATCATTATATTTATCCCAGTTATTTTTACTCCATATTTCAATCCTCGAAGATACACCTATTATAGCAAGCTCCTTTTCAAAGCCTGCAAATTCCCTTAGATTTTGAGCTATTGTAACTCTTCCCTGCTTATCTAGACCGCACTCAGTAGCTCCAGAGAAGAACATCCTTACAAAGGTCCTTGCATTTCTATTGGTCAGGGGTAATTGCTTTAGCTTGTCCTCAAAGCTTCTCCACTCTACCTCTGGAAAAACAAAGAGACAATTATCAAGACCCTTAGTGATATAAAAGGTATCACCGAGCCTTTCCCTGAATTTTGCAGGTATATTTATTCTGCCTTTATTGTCCATCGAATATATATATTCCCCAATAAACATAAATTTCACTCCACTTTAAGGGAAATCAACCCACAATTACCCACTTTCAACCACTAATAATATCTATTCGCTAATCATCTGGCTTTTCCTGCTAATTTTTAAAAATTTATTGTCTTTTTTCCTAGTCATTTAGGACTATTTTTACTTTGTTTAGATTTAGCTAAGGGCTCACAGCAAAGACATTAAAAGTAAAACTTCTAGGTCACACACCTGTAGCATGATTTTATTGCAAAAAAATAAAACATGTCCAAAGTTAATTTGGAATGTTTTATAATTATTATATTTAGTATTTTATGCCTATTGAGCTATTAGAGAGTCAATTTCTTTACTCACCTTTAATATTTCTGAAAAAGTTAAATTTTCTTTATCCAATTCATCTAATCTAGTTTGTAATTTAAGTATTAACTGAGATACATTATTGGAATATGACATATTTCTCACCTCAAATAGTAATATTTTAAGATATTGTGTATATATAATACCTCTTTTGCCATATTGTGTCAATCCATTTTATCTTACAATATAATTTCATATTCATTACATTTATTAATTATTTATTACGTTTTCTTAACAAAAGGATTGTAAATATTACTATCAATACGATGCTTAAAACCTGTGCAACCCTTAGAGGACCTATCATTAAGCTATCAGTCCTCATTCCCTCTATAAAAAATCTGCCTATTGAATATAGTATTAAATAAAAATAAAATAGCTCTCCATCAAATTTTTTATTTTTTCTATATCTCATTAAGAAAATAAAAATTCCAAAATTCCAAAAGGACTCATATAAAAATGTTGGATGAACCTTTACTCCATCAACCATAATTCCCCAGGGTAAATCAGTTGGTCCACCGTGGGCTTCTTGATTAAGAAAATTTCCCCATCTACCGATGGCTTGACCTAGAATCAAGCTGGGAGAAACTATATCTGTCAATTTCCAAAAGCCTATATCCTTAAATCTAGCGTATATCAGTCCTGCTATAACACCTCCGATTACTCCACCATGTATAGCCAGCCCACCTTGTCT
>JANQEZ010000270.1 GCA_028278115.1 Clostridia bacterium | reverse complement strand
TCTTCGTTGTTGCCTCAAGTGAGAACTCTTACGTATTTCTTTATACGCTGCGACCTCTCACTTTCAGCACGCCTCGAACTTCGGATTTCGGGGCAGCCTATCATCTTGTTGACTTTGTCAACAATCTGACTACTAGAAAATCATCTAGTAGCTTTTTTATCCCTCATTCTCTATTTTATCCTATAAGAATGACCAAAATCCTCAACCTTAACCTCAACCTTAACCTCAGTCTTAACCTCCACCTCAAAACCAATTAATTAATTTCCACTTTATCTCCATCTGTTATATATATAATTCTTTCACAGATGTTTGTTATGTGATCCGCCATTCTTTCGAGGTATCTGCCTACAAATAATAGTTTTGTACCTTGATTAATATTTTTGGAATCTGAATGTATCATCATCAATATTTCTGTATAGATGTCTTTGTATAGATTATCAACCAGCTCATCTTCTCTACCTACTCTATAAGCCAGTCCTGCATCTTCATTAATAAAGCTTTTTTTAGCATTTATAAGCATCTCTAAAACAATGTCTTTCATTTTAGGTATATCAACTAAAGACTTTATATGGGGTTCATTTCCTATTTTTATTGCTTCCTTAGATAAATTTACACAAAAATCTCCAACCCTCTCAAGATCAGTAATGATTTTTGATATTGAAAAAATAATTCTTAAATCCTTAGCCATGGGCTGCTGAAGAGCAATAAGCTCAACTGTCTTTTCTTCAATGCTTTCTAAAAAATCATCCACATTATCATCCAATTTTATAACCTCACGGGCTAATTCCACATCTCTATTTAAAAGAGCCTCCATAGACTTTATAACTAGTTCCTCAACGCTCTCCATCATTTTTACTACTTCTTCCTTTAATGAAGTTATTGATGCTTCAAATCCCTCTCTAACCAATTATTAAACCTCCCTTTTTTGTTATTAGGTCATTAGTAGGTGACGGGTGACGGGTTACGGGTTACGGAAAAGACCTAAAAGAAAGACCAAGACCGAGTAGCGAGCAGCGAAAAGCCGCACCCAATAGGAATACCCAAAAAACCACAAAGAATGACCCAAACCTAGAGCCTAGTACCGATACTCATAAGAATCACCCAAACCGAGTAGCGAACAGCGAGCAGCGAAAAGCGGCACCCAATAGGAATACCACAAAGCCTAAAAGAACGACCCAAACCTAGTGCCTAGTGCCTTGCTAACCTCATAGGTATATTACCCAAATCTACCAGTGATATAATCCTCAGTTCTCTTATCTTCTGGAGTTGTGAATATTTTTTTAGTATCTCCAAATTCAATTAGCTCTCCCATTAAAAAGAATGCTGTCTTATCAGAAATCCTTGCTGCTTGCTGCATAGAGTGAGTCACAATAGCTATAGTATAGTTATTCTTCAACTCATCAATTAATTCCTCTATTTTATTTGTGGCAATTGGATCTAATGCCGATGTGGGTTCATCCATTAACAATACATCTGGCTGAATTGCAAGACTTCTAGCTATACAAAGTCTCTGCTGCTGCCCACCTGAAAGTCCATAGGCATTATCATTTAATCGATCCTTAACTTCATCCCATAAAGCAGCACTTTTCAAGCTTTCTTCAGCAATTTGCATTAATTGTTTTTTGTTACGAATACCATGTATTTTGGGACCATATACAACATTTTCAAAAATAGATTTTGGAAATGGATTAGGCTTTTGAAATACCATTCCAACAGTGGTTCTTAGTTCCTCTAATCTAACTGATTTATCAAAAATATCTGTCCCATGATAGAAAATCTTTCCCGATGTTCTTACTATTGGAATATTATCCACCATACGATTTAATGTCTTTATAAAGGTTGATTTACCACAACCAGATGGTCCTATGATTGCAGTAACTTCATTTTTTTCTATTTTAAGATTTATATCCCTTAAGGCTTGGTCATTACCGTACCAAAGATTTAAATTCTCTACGCTATATACAACTTTACTTTGCATATTACCTCCATTGGTTAACATTTTGAAAGTATTCCCCCCATTTAATATCGTCTTTGAAATTTATTTCTTATAAAAATGGCTATTGAGTTCATGAGTAATAATACAACTAGCAAAACTACAATGGTAGCTGCGGCTAAATTTGCATACTCTGGTGTAAGTACTGTATCAAGTGTCCAATAATAAATCTGAATTGGTAGAGCTGTAAAGTCTGACATTAAACTTTCCGGTATTGCAAGAATAAGTGTCGGTATCCCAAGTACAACTAAGGGAGCTGTTTCTCCAATCGCCCTGGAAATAGCTAAAATACAACCGGTCAAAATTCCAGGCAAGGATGCTGGAAGAACAACGGTTCTTATTGTTGTCCACTTAGTTGCACCCATAGCATATGCTCCATCCCTCAAAAAGTTAGGTACTGCTCGTATTGCCTCTTGGCTTGCTACAACAATAATAGGCAGGACTAATAAAGATAATGTCAATCCACCCGCAAGGATGCTAGAACCCAAACCAAAGAGTCTTCTAAAAACTGCTAATCCAAGTAATCCAAAAATAACTGAAGGTACACCTGCCAAATTGGATATATTGGTCTTAATAAAGGATTGGAATTTTCCTTCCTTTGCATATTCTTCTAAGTATATAGCTGTAGATACTCCCAGGAGTAAGGTTACAGGTATAACCACTGCCATCAGCCAAACAGAACCAATTATAGCACCATAGATTCCTGCCTTTTCTGGAAAAATTGAAAGATTTCCAGTTAAGAATTTTAAATTCAGCCATCCAGCACTTTGAACACCGATTCTGTAAAAAAGTATTCCTAGTATCACTAATGCAAATACAGTGGATAATGAAAAAATCTTTCTAGCTACTTTATCCATAATAATACGCTTTTCCATCCTTTTATTCCAAGCCTCTTTATTTAAAAGAACGGGAGATTTTTTAATGCTTTTAAATTTTTCATTCACTTCACTTTCACTAGTTATTAATTGATCTTGATAACCCATTATTAATATTCCTCCCTATATTTATGAGAGATGTACTGTGCTATTAAATTCATTACAAGTGTAAATAAGAAAAGTATCAGTCCAACTGCGTATAAGCTATAGTAGCCTGTGGTTCCTATACCTGCATCTCCGCTCGTAAATTCAACAATATAAGCAGTCATTGTCTGCATAGATTCAGTAATATCAAATGTAAAGTTCTTTGAGCTTCCACTACCGATTGTTACAATCATTGTTTCCCCAATTGCCCTAGAAATTGCCAAAACAAAGGACGCAACAATACCCGATATAGCCGCAGGAATAACTACTTTAAATGTAACCTCAAGCTTCGTTGCACCAAGGGCAAAAGCCCCTTCCCTCATTGAGTTTGGTACAGAGCTCATTGCATCTTCAGATAGAGACGCAACCATAGGGATAATCATTATACCCATAACAATACCTGGGCTAAGGGCATTTTTAGCTCCAAGACTAGGAATTATTCTCATTAATAAAGGGGTTACAAAGGAATATGCAAAAAAACCATAAACTATTGTGGGAATACCGGCTAAAACCTCCATAATAGGCTTTAATGTCTTCCTTCTCTTTTCCGACGCAAATTCACTTAAATACATGGCTGCAGTTAATCCTACAGGAATTGCCACACACATTGCAATTAAAGAAGTTAAAATTGTTCCATTGATTAATGGCAATATCCCAAAGGATGGATTTGCATTCAGTGGTGCTAGCCTTGTACTAAAAACCTCTCTAAGAGGTACTTTACTAAAAAATCTATAGGAATCAAATATCAAAGTCATGACAATTCCAACAGTGGTTAATATCGAAATTGAAGCTGATAACAAAAATACCTTAGGCATAATTTTTTCAGTTACATTCTTTTTGCTTTTAATATTTTTTTTAATTATATCTCTAACATTAACAGCTTTATCCATTTGGCCCCCTCCATTTCTATTTATTTGATTTATTTTCTAAACAGATTCAAGATGAGAAGTATAGTATCTCCTCATCTTATATCTAGGTTAAATTAAACTATCTAAACCTTAAAATTCTTTTAACAGCCTATTTAATTCCTTCAACTTGACTCAGGTATTCACCGTAAACCTCTGAAGGTAGTGGAGCAAATCCGTTGTCTCCAGCTAATCTTGCAGCACCTTTTTCTGATACAACATATTTAGCAAAATCAAGTACTGCTGGGTTTTCCTTAGCATGTGTTACATTTAAGTATGTAAACACTGGACGAGTAAATCCTGAATATGGTAAATCTTCTCCAATCGTATCTAATGTAGGCTCAACAGGACCGTTACCAAAATCAACAGATACTGCTTGAAGTTTGTCTTGATTGTTTACATAGTATCCGAATCCAAAGAATGCAATAGCATTTTTATCGTTAGCAACTAAGTCAACTAATGTTGAATATTCTTGTTGAAGATTAGCAGTCTTAACTATGTCTTTCTCGTCTAAAATCTTTTCATAGAAGAATTCAAAAGTTCCATGATTTTCATTTGGTCCATAGAATTTAATTTCTTCACTTGGCCACTCAGCTCTTACATCTGACCATAAAACCTTATCATCTGCGTTGTATGTTCCAGATATATACATATTAATAATTTCTTCTCTTGTCATTTCTTTTGCCCAATTATTATCTTTGTTTATAACTATTGTTAATCCATCAAGAGCTAATTTAAATTCTAAAACATCCGTTCCAACCTTTAGTCCATTTTCCTCAAGACCAGCTACTTCTTTATCCTTTATCTTTCTAGAAGCATTTGAGAAATTAGTTTCTCCAGGTATAAACTTTTTGAAGCCTGCACTTGATCCAGCACGACCAACTTGAACACTTACTTTGTTTTGCTCATTAACCATATATTCTTCTGCAATATGTGCCATTAAAGGATATACAGTTCCAGACCCGTCAACGATTACTTTACCACTTAATTCTTCTACCTTTGCTTCTTCAGCTTGCTTTGGTTCATCTGTTTGTACAGCAGTTTCTCCACTACATGCTACCACCGAAAACATTAATACTGCAATTAATAAAGAAAATATTATTTTTTTAAACATTAAAAAGTTCCTCCTACTCCCTTGTTTTTTTATCTTGATTACATATACTAATATACTTAAAAACATCACAGCCTGTGTTATGCCAATGTAAACTATTTGTTAAGAACATGTTAACACGTTTCAGATTCTGCAGAACAAAGACGTCTGGCGACGCATTTTAGTTCCAAGTTCCAAGTTGCAAGTATTAGGGTCTTTCTAATAAGTTTTAGAAGAAGATAATTTAAGTCCAATATTTTACTGGTAATAGTTTCAATCTCACTTCTAATACTCGAATTTACTTCGTCTTGGCTATGCAATTTCATGCAGAAAATGCTTGAGTTCCTCAGCAATAAAAAAATTGCATATAGGAATAGTATAATTCCTATATGCAAGGTGATTAATAGTGAAATACGGTCTATATGACAGTAATTATGTTTTAAATTTCCCTACTAGTAGATGTAAATCTTGTGCAAGTATATCTAAGCTTTCACTGGCACTTGTTATTTCTTCGATGGAAGCAGTCTGTTCCTCCATTGATTCCGATACGGCCTTTGTGCTGGCGGAGTTTTCTTCGGTCATGGAGGCTAGGCTCTGAATTCTTTCTTCCACCTCCGACCTCATCTCATCTGTCCTTATACTGGAATCATTTAATATACTAACCTTTGATTCGGCTAATTTAATGGCTTTAGATATCTCTATGTATTTATCCTTTGTTAATTCAACACTATCTACCTGCTGCTGATATATTTCGATTAGATTCTCCATAGTTCCCACTACTTCTAGATTATCCCTATGTAAATCAGTTACTATTTTATCAATAATTCTTGTAGATTCCTTAGATTGTTCAGCAAGCTTTCTAATCTCGTCTGCTACCACTGCAAATCCTCTGCCATGCTCTCCTGCTCTGGCGGCCTCTATGGCAGCATTTAGAGCTAATAAATTGGTTTTATCAGCTATGTCCATAATCAGCTTACTAGCTTCCTCAATCTTTTTAGAGCTCTTATTTGATTTAAGTATATTTACATGCACCTCTTTATTTGCTTCACTGGATTCCTTAGTTATTCCAGATAAAACTTTAATTACTTCTAAACCTGAATCCACTAATTCTCCAACTTCATTAGTAGCTTCCGTCATTTCCTTTAAATTCTTTATGTCTTCCAATATTATATAGCTCAGTTCCCTAGATTTTTCAAAGCTTTCCCCAGCACTTTGAGCCTGTTCAGAGGTTCTTTCTGCTATTTCACTTATAGTTTTTGATACCTCATCCACCGACTCCGAGGAATGTATTGAATTTGCCCTAAGCTCTTGGGAGGAGGCGGCAACTTCCCGAGCAGATTTTTCTACTTCTCTAATAATATTCCTCAAATTATTTCGGATTTCTAATATAGATATTTCTAAGTCTCCTATCTCATCTTTTCTCTTTATTTGATCTATAGTGATTTCACTTGCTAAATTATAATTGGCTATTTCATTAGTTATGCCTATAACTTCAGCAATTGGTTTACTTATGGTTTTAGCCATTCTAATTGCTAAAACTGACGATACTAATATAATTATTCCAACCAATATCTTCAGACTTCTTTCAAGCTCTGCAATACTTCCATAGGCTTCGTTTTCTTCTACTTCAATAACAAGACCTGTAAAGGTATCTCCAATTTTAGCTATGGACAAGGTTCCTATGACTTCTTTGCCGGTGTACCCTTCATAAATACTTGTGTGATTAAAGTCTATATCTCCATTATTTATTGGCTCAGACAATATGCTCTTAGCTTCCGTCTCAATGGAATCCTCTAAGGCAATTTTTTGAAGGTTTTCGTCCTTTATAGTATTTGTAAGTAATAGTCCTTCAGAATCCACTAAATATGCATCACCTGTTATACCGATCCTATCAACTCCATTTTGCACTATGGCATTTATCTTTCCTTGATTTAATACCATATTCAGGGTTCCAATAGGCTCATTAGCAGCCTTCGGTGAATAGATAGGAGTAGATAATACAATTAGATTATCTCCTATAAAGCTATTTCTAAATACTCCAGACCAATTTTGTTGACCCTCCATAGCTTTTCCACGAAAATCGCCTGAAAACATCAGTGGGGCTATATCAAGCTTTTCATAATTATTACTAAAGGCGACCTCTCCATATTTATCCGTCAGGAAAATATCTGTATACTCATGGTTTTGTAATGAAACTTCTAAAAATTCCTTAAAGCTTTTCATAATTTCTTCTTTTTCTGATTCGCTACTGTCAAAATTATTAAGTGTTTCAATTCCTTCACTTATAATCTTTGAGTTAGCCATTATTTTTGCATCTACTTCTCTATTGTAGAAATATTCATCAATTCTCTCCCTAGTTAATGCTGTAAATACTTCGTTTCCTTTAAGCACTTCATTTTCAATCTTTTCACTGGCATTATTAATAAATAAAATACTGAGTGCAATTATAGGTATTAATACAGTTATGAAGACCATAATTAATAGCTTTCCATAAATTTTTACATCCTTTAGATTGATAAATCTTATATTTTTTCCCATCAAGTTACCTAAGCTGCCAATAGCCCTAATAAGTTTATTTACTTTCGTCAACATGTCTTTAGAGGTATTGTTACCATACTTCTTTTTGTTTGCTTCACCCTTATCCTTTCTGTTACCTGTTTTAAATCTAATTTTATATTTAGGTAGTTTAATCTTTTGAAACAAACTAAATATTCCTCTGCTCACTTTTTCTCTTTGCAGTACAATTTTCTCCCTCTGATTTAGTTCCATAAAACTCCCCCTATAAATAAGACTTAGGTCTTATAGTTTTCACTATTATAATATCTATTTTAAAAAAATATTTAGTTAAGCTTGCGTTAACAATTTTTATTTTCATTAAAAAAATATCTTTTCTAAGCTTAGATATTCTCTAAAAATGTAATAATTGTAATTTTTTTATAATTTTCTTCAATAAAAAAAGAGAACCCTCATTTAAGGTGAAGATTCTCAAGAATACTTAGTTATTTTACATTATTCTTTATTCAATTATATTATCTATGGCTTTACCGGCAGGAACTATAGGAAAAACCCCTTCATCCTTGTCTATTTTACATTCTATAACAGCGGATTTTTTTGAAGCTGCCACCTTCTTCATAGCTTTAGATAAACTGTTTATATTGTCAACACTATATCCATCTATATTAAAGGCATTGGCTAATTTCACATAGTTTACTTCATCTCCTATACATGTCTCAGAATATCTTCCTCTTTGAAATAATGTCTGCCATTGCCTCACCATTCCAAGGGCATTGTTATTGAATAAAAGGGTTATTGTTGGCAGATTGTATTTTGTAACTGTAGCAAGCTCGTTGCAATTCATTCTAAAGCTGCCATCCCCGGTTATATGGAGGACCTTGCCCTCTCTTTTTGCTACCTGGGCTCCAATTGCAGCTCCAAGTCCATAACCCATTGTTCCGAGGCCCCCTGAAGTTAAAAAGCTTCTAGGTCTATCAAACTCCCAGTACTGAGCAGTCCACATTTGATGCTGGCCTACATCGGTAACTACTATAGTATCTTTTCCTAATATATCTTGAACTGTTTTTATTATATTTTTAGGCGTAAAATCACTTTGGGATAAATTAGTTTTTGACTTCCATTGTTTTATTTGACTTAGCCATGATTTTCTTTCGGTACTATCTATTTTTTCAATGAGTTTATTGAGTATCTGTTTTACATCTCCAATTATAGATAGATTTGCTCTTTTATTTTTATTAATCTCACTTTTATCAATGTCTATATGGATGATTTTAGCATGTGGTGCAAAGCTATTTACTTTACCAACTACTCTGTCGCTAAACCTAGCACCAACGGCAATTATTAAATCGCTATTGGTCACTGCTAGATTGGCTTCTCTAAGTCCATGCATTCCTACCAGCCCAAGGGACAATTCCTTGTCCCTTGAAATAGATCCAAGACCCATTAATGTATTTACCACTGGTATTTCCGCTTTAGATACCATTGTAAATAGTTCATTAGATGCATTGGACACTATTACTCCTCCGCCAGCATAAATTATTGGCTTTTTTGATTCATTTATAATCTTTGATGCTTCTTCAATTAATTCTTCATCCACTTCTTTAATAGTTGATTTCTTTTCTAAAATATCCTTTTTTACATATTCAGCTTTTTCAATAAAGATATCCTTTGGTATATCTATTAGTACAGGACCAGGTCTTCCACCACTTGCTATATCAAATGCCTCCCCAATAATATCTTGCAAATCCTCTACATTTTCAACCAAATAATTATGCTTTGTAATGGGGATAGAAATACCCGTTATATCCACTTCTTGGAAGGAGTCCTTTCCAAGGAGGCTTCTAGGGACTTGACCAGTAAATATTACTAAAGGCACTGAGTCTAAGTAAGCCGTAGCAATTCCTGTTATTGTATTTGTTGCTCCAGGGCCGGAAGTTGCAAAGCATACTCCTACTTTTCCGGTTGTACGAGCATATCCGTCGGCTCCATGAACAGCACCTTGCTCATGGGAAGTTAAAA